>NZ_JBEYVW010000005.1:262941-465932 GCF_040644175.1 Streptomyces sp. NPDC047017
CGGCTCACCTGGCTGTGCCCGGCTCACCCGCCCGTGCTCCGAGTCACCCGGCCGTGCCCGGCTCCCCGTCGTCGGTGAACGTCCCGTGGCGCCCCGCCCCCGCCGTGAACCGGGCGGCCCCCTCCAGGCTGCCGGCCAGCACGCCCGCCCCGTACCGGAGTTCGCCCCGCAGCGCCTCCTCCTCGGCCGGCCCCTCCTGCTCCAGGACCGAGGCCCGGTCCGAGCGCAGGCACTCCTGCGGGAACCGGGCGATCTCGGCGGCCAGCCGCTCCGCCTCGGCGCGCGCCCGCCCGGTGGGCACGAGGCGGTTGGCCAGCCCCATCTCGTACGCCTCCCGGGCCGGGACCGGGCGGCCGGTGAGGATCAGGTCGAGGGCGCGGCTGGTGCCGATCAGCCGGGGCAGGCGGACGGTGCCGCCGTCGATCAGCGGCACGCCCCAGCGGCGGCAGAACACCCCGAACACGGCGTCCTCCTCGGCCACCCGCAGATCGCACCAGAGCGCGAGTTCCAGCCCGCCGGCCACCGCGTGCCCGGCGACCGCCGCGATCACCGGCTTGGACAGCCGCATCCGGGTCGGCCCCATCGGGCCGTCCCCGTCCTCCGCGACCCGGTTGCCGCGATCGGTGCCGATGGCCTTGAGATCCGCGCCCGCGCAGAACGTGCCGCCCTCGCCCCACAGCACCGCCACCCTGGCCTCGTCGTCGGCCTCGAACGCGCGGAAGGCGGCGGCGAGTGCGGCCGCCGTCGGGCCGTCCACCGCGTTGCGCGCGGCCGGTCGCGCGAGGACGACCGTGGTGACGTGTCCCTGACGCTCGACGCGTATCGGCATGGGCGGTGGCCTCCTCGGGTGGCGGTACGGGAACGGCAGGTTACGCCCCGCTGTTGACCTCAACGCCGCTTGAGGTCCTACGTTCTCGTCCATGAGCATGGAGACCACCGCGTGGACGCAGCTGTACAGCGTCATGAACGCCCAGCGGGAACGCCGCCCGTTCGCCCGGGCCACCCTGCGCCGCATCGGCGCGTTCGCCCGCCCGCACCGCCGCCGCATCGCGTACTTCGTCGCCCTCGGGGTGGTGACCGCGCTGTTCGCCGTGGCCACCCCGGTGCTCGCCGGACGCGTCGTCGACGCCATCGTCTCGCACGGCGACCGGTCCGGCGTGGTGCGCCTGGCCCTGCTGATCGCCGGGCTCGCGGTGGGCGAGGCGGCACTCGGCATCCTCGGCAGACGGCTGTCGGCGACCCTCGGCGAAGGGCTCATCCTCGATCTGCGGACCGCGGTCTTCGACCACGTGCAGCGCATGCCGGTCGCCTTCTTCACCCGCACCCGCACCGGAGCGCTCGTCTCCCGCCTCAACAACGACGTCATCGGCGCCCAGCGCGCCTTCAGCAACACGCTCTCCGGAGTCGTCAGCAACATCGTGACGCTGCTGCTCACCCTCGCCGTGATGCTCACCCTGTCCTGGCAGATCACCCTGCTCGCGCTGGTGCTGCTGCCGGTGTTCGTGGTGCCCGCCCGCCGCATGGGCGGCCGCATGGCGCGGATGCAGCGGGAGGCGGCCGCCCTCAACGCGGAGATGGGCACCCGGATGACCGAGCGGCTGTCGGCGCCCGGCGCCACCCTGGTCAAGCTGTTCGGCCGTCCCGAGGAGGAGTCGGCCGAGTTCGCCGCCCGCGCCCGCCGGGTCCGTGACATCGGCATCCGCACAGCGACCGCGCAGTCCGCCTTCATGACCGCGCTGACCCTGGTGTCCTCCCTCGCCCTGGCCCTGGTCTACGGCCTCGGCGGGTACTTCGCCCTGCGCGGCACCCTGGAGCCCGGCGCCGTCGTCTCGCTCGCCCTGCTCCTGACCCGGCTGTACGCGCCGCTCACCGCGCTCGCCGGGGCCCGGGTGGAGGTGATGAGCGCCCTGGTCAGCTTCGAGCGGGTCTTCGAGGTGCTCGACCTGAAGCCGCTGATCGAGGAACGGCCCGACGCCCGCGAGGTGCCCGACGGCCCGGTCTCCGTCGAGTTCGACGGCGTCCGCTTCGGCTACCCCTCCGCCGACAAGGTCTCCCTCGCCTCCCTGGAGGACGTGGCGAACCTCGACAGCCGCGAGGGCGCCGAGGTCCTGCACGGCGTCTCCTTCCGCGCCGAGCCCGGCCAGACCGTGGCGCTGGTCGGCTCCTCCGGCGCCGGCAAGTCGACCGTCGCGCAACTGCTGCCGCGCCTGTACGACGCCGACGAGGGCGCCGTGCGCGTCGGTGGGGTCGACGTACGCGACCTGGGCACCGCCGCGCTGCGCGCCACCGTCGGCATGGTCACCCAGGACGGCCACCTCTTCCACGACTCGGTGCGCGCCAACCTGCTGCTGGCCCGCCCGGAGGCGAGCGAGGAGGAACTGTGGGACGCCCTGCGCCGCTCCCGCCTCGACGACCTGGTCCGCGCGCTGCCCGACGGCCTCGACACCGTCGTCGGGGAACGCGGCTACCGGTTCTCCGGCGGCGAGCGCCAGCGCATGACCATCGCCCGGCTGCTGCTGGCCCGCCGGCGCGTGGTCATCCTGGACGAGGCCACCGCCCACCTGGACAACTCCTCGGAGGCGGCCGTCCAGGAGGCGCTGGCCGAGGCCCTGGCCGACCGCACCGCGCTGGTGATCGCCCACCGGCTGTCCACCGTGCGCGCCGCGGACCTCATCTTGGTCGTCGAGGCCGGCACGGTCGTCGAGCGCGGCACCCACGACGAACTCCTCGCGGCCGGCGGCCGGTACGCGGAGCTGTACCGCACGCAGTTCGCCCGCCAAGGGGAGCCGGGTCAGGCGGGGCCGCGCGAGGGGGAGGCGGGCCAAGGGGAGCCGCAGCGGGCGCTCGCCGGGGAGCGGGAGGCGGTGGCGTAGGCGCGTATGGAGGACGGGCAGGCGACGGCCGCCGCCAGCCGGACCGTACGGTCAGCGGGGACCGGTCGGCAGCAGCGGCCGCCGGTGGGTGGCGTTGATGACGGCGGCGGCCGAGGCGTACCAGGCGACCAGACCCGTCGCGATGCCGAACCAGCCGCCGATCTTCGTGGCCAGTTGCGGCGGCACCCCGCCCTGGAACTCGCCGACGGCCAGCAGCACGAACGTGATGGTCAGCAGCACGAACACGCCCAGCACGGCGAGGCTGGTGCGCAGCGCGGCCACCGCCATGTACGCGGTGAAGATGCCCCAGCCGAGCAGGTAGAGACCGAGCGCGACGTGCACGTCACCGGCGGAGGTCAGCTGCTGCACCAGCCACCAGTAGGTCAGCCAGAAGGCGCCGTAGGACATGAACGCCGTCGCGCCGAAGGTGTTGCCGCGGCGGAACTCGAACAGCCCCGCGACGAACTGGGCCAGGCCGCCGTAGAACGCGGCGAGGGCCAGCACCGGGACGATCGCGCCGGTCTCCTTCAGCAGGCCGGTGTTGACGATGGACAGCAGCAGGGTGGTGAGCGCGAAACCCGCGAGGCCCACCGGGGCCGGGTCCGCGTAGGCACGCGCCTGCGGATCGGCGGGGCGCGCCTCCTCGCGGACAGAGCCGCTCGTGTCGTCAGCCATGACGGGGAATCCCTTCGACCCGAGGTCAACAGGACCGGCACCGAGTACCCCCGGCACGCACTCTCAGACGGCGGCCGGATGTCCCCGAGGGACAGGTGTCCCCAGGGGACACAAAGTAGGTGTACGGTGAATCCATGACGGCGGAGCAGCCCCCCGCCGGCCCGGCCGGCGCCCCCGAGGACCGCCGCCGGCGCAAGGCCGCCCGGACGCGGAACGCGCTGGCCGGCGCCGCCCTCGAACTGATCCTGGAGCGCGGCCTGGCCGGCACCACGGTGGAGGCGATCGCGGAACGCGCCGACGTCACCCGCCGCACCTTCAGCCGGAACTTCACCGGCAAGGAGGACGCCGCCCTGGACTTCGTCCGCGGCGACGGCGCCCGGATCAACGCCCTGCTGCGCACCCGCCCGCCCGGCGAGCCGCCCCTGGCGGCCTACCGCCGGGCCGTCCGCGCCTGGCTCGCGGACCGGGACGCCCCGGCCTGGCGCGTCCGGCCGGACACGCGGCGGCTGCTCGCCCTGCTGGACAGCGAACCCGCTCTGTTCGCCGCGTACGAGCGCATCCGGGTCGACGCCCAGGAGGAGTCGGTCCGGATCGTCGCCGGCCGGCTCGGCACCGACGACGCCCGGGACGTACGCCCCGCCGTCGTCGTCGGCGCCGCCGCCGGAGTGCTCACCGCCGCGCTGCGCCTGTGGGCGCGGGCGCCCGGGGACGACGACCCGGCGGCGGACCTCGCCGCCCTGGTCGAACGGGCCTACGACGCCCTGACGGCCGAGGCCGCCCAGGCCGCGACCGGCCCCGGCACGCCCGCTTCCGGAGGCGTCGGCGGCACCGCGGGCACCGACGACTGAGCACACCACGAAAGGACGTGCCATGAAGGCACTGCAGTACCGCACCATCGGCGCCGCGCCGGAGGTGGTCACCGTCCCCGACCCCGAACCCGGGCCCGGACAAGTCCTGTTGAAGGTCACCGCGGCCGGTGTCTGCCACTCCGACATCGCGCTGATGAGCCGCCCGGCCGAGGCGTTGTCCTTCGCCCTCCCGCTCACCCTGGGCCACGAGGGCGTGGGCACCGTCGCGGCCCTCGGCGCGGGAGTGAGCGGACTCGCGGAGGGCGACGACGTCGCCGTGTACGGGCCCTGGGGCTGCGGCACCTGCGCCAAGTGCGCGGAGGGCAAGGAGAACTACTGCCCGCGCGCCGAGGCGCTCGGCATCCGCCCGCCCGGCCTCGGCGCCCCCGGCTCGATGGCCGAGTACCTGCTCGTCGACGACCCGCGCCACCTCGTCCCGCTGGCCGGCCTCGACCCGGTCGCCGCGGTCCCGCTGACCGACGCGGGCCTGACGCCGTACCACGCGATCAAGCGCGCGCTGCCCCGGCTGGTGCCGGGCTCCACCGCCGTGGTCATCGGCGCCGGCGGCCTCGGGCACGTCGCCGTCCAGCTGCTGCGCGCCCTGACCCCGGCCCGCGTGGTGGCCCTCGACATCAGCGAGGACAAGCTGCGCCTCGCCCGCCAGGTCGGCGCGCACGAGGCGGTCCTGTCCGACGCCGGGGCCGTGGCCGCGGTCCGCGAACTGACCGCGGGGCTCGGCGCGCAGGCCGTGTTCGACTTCGTCGGCGCCCCGCCCACCGTGACCCTCGCCGGAGCGCTGGCGGCGATCGAGGGCGAGATCTCGATCGTCGGCATCGGCGGCGGCGCGCTGCCCGTCGGCTTCGGCACACTGCCCTACGAGGTGACGGTCAGCTCCCCGTACTGGGGCAGCCGCGGCGAACTCACCGAGGTCCTGGCCCTGGCCCGCGCCGGCGCGCTGTCGGTGCACACCGAGACGTACTCCCTCGACGAGGCTCCCCTCGCCTACGAGCGCCTGCGCCAGGGTCTCGTCGACGGCCGCGCGGTGATCCTCCCCCACGGCTGATCCGGGCCCGCCGACGGCGGTGCGCGGGCGCCGGCACCCGGATGGGATGATGACCGGCGACAAGGCGACGGCGGTCCGAGGAAGCCGGTGTGAATCCGGCGCGGTCCCGCCACTGTGATCGGCGAGCGGCTCCCGACAGGCCACTGCCCCCGGCGGGCGGGAGGGCCGGGGCGAGCATCGACCCGAGAGCCAGGAGACTCACGCGGTCGCCCCCTCGACGAAGCACCGGGGCGGATCTCCCCGGGAGAGGAAGGCGCCCCATGCCCGTGGAAGCGACCGGAGCGAGGCCCGGCGGCATACCGGCGGACCCCGGACGACCCGGCCCGGCACCGTGCCGGGTCGTGGTGTGCCGGGACTGCTGCTGCGGCACCGCCAAGGTGCCGGGAATCGATCACGCGGCGCAGACGGCACGGCTGCGCGCCCAGGTGCCGGTACGGGTCTCCGAGTGCCTCGACGTGTGCGAGCACGCCAACGTCATCGTCGTCCAGCCGTCCGCCGCGGGGCGGGCCGCCGGCGGACGGCCGGTCTGGCTGGGCCTGGTCAACGACCCCGCCGCCACCGAGGACATCGCCGCCTGGGTCCGGGCCGGCGGCCCCGGCGTCGCCCCCTGCCCGGACATCCTCGACCTGTACGCCTTCCCGCCCCCGCGCCGCGGCGGCGCGTGAGGTGGGCGGGGCCTGGGGGTGGTGGGTCCGGGGCAGGTGGGATCCAGGGCGGGCGGGCCCGGGCCGGCCCACGGCCGGTCAGCCCCAGCCCTGGCAGCAGCGCCGTTCCGCGGGCGCGAGGACGTGCCGTGCGTGCGTACGGGCTGGGATCGGAGGGTCAGGGGACAGGGTCGAGGAGCTGGTCGAAGGCCGCCGGGAAACGCTTCCACGCCTCGGGGCCCTGCGCCAGCTCCCCGTCCGTGAGCAGACAGGAGCCGAGGACGGCGGTGAGGCCGTCGCGGTCCAGCCCCGGTGAGGTGAACACCAGCTGCTGGCCGCGGTCCCCGTGTTCGGGATGCCAGTCGAGCGCGGCGGCGGCCCGGCGCACCGGCGGGACCAGTTCCCATGCCGCGTCGGGCAGCGAGGCCAGCCAGGGCCCGGCCATTTCCACGCACAGCGCGCCGCCCGCGGCCTCCCAGGACAGCAGGGTGTCGGGCCGGTCGGCCAGCCAGAACCGGCCCCGGCTGCGGACCGCCGCGCAGCACAGGTCCTCCAGCGCGTGGTAGAGGCGCTCCGGGTGGAAGGGCCGCCGGCTGTGCCACACCAGGGTGGTGATGCCGTACTCGTCGGCGTCCTGGGGGAGCAGCGCGCACGCCGGGTGCTGGGCGGCCGCGGCGGCCTCGGTGTCGAACCCGGCGAACGCCAGCCGGGGCAGCTGTGCGGACTCCAGCGCCACGCGCCGGGCCGTCGGGTGCAGTTGGCCGAGGAGGGCGAGGTCCGCCGCCTCGGCCGCGCCGGCCTCGGCGACGACGTGCACGGACGGGTACTCCAGCTGGCGGGCGCAGGTGTCGCCCACGGTCCGCTGGTCGGTCGCGGCGGCGGCCAGTCCCGCCTCCGCCAGTTCGTGGCCGTCGGCCAGGCAGTCGAGCAGCAGGGACGGATCGACGGCCGTCATGACACCGGTCAGGCGCAGCAGCTCCCCGGCGTGCGCGGCCACGACCTCGGCCATGGCGCGCGGCTCGACGGAGTCCCACAGCTCGACCACCGCGAGCCGGGTGCGGCCGTCGCGCGCCAGGCGCTCCAGCTCCGGCACCAGATCCTCGCGCAGCGCACAGCAGGCACAGTCGTTCACCAGCGGCGTCTCGCCCACGGCCCGTCTGCCGTCGGCGTCGCGCACGCTCCGCCGGACGGTACCGGCCGGGGCCGTGGACAGGTCGTGGTGCAGGGCCACGCTGCCGGGCACGGCGTGCAGCAGCCGCTCCACGGTCTGGTGGCGCGCGTCGGCGTGCAGCCCGGCGACGACCACGACCGGCAGGGCGCCTTCGCGGGCCGTCACCGGGCATCACGGAAGACGACAGGCCCGTAGGGCGGGTAAATCTCGGTGTGTGCCATGGCGACATTATACGACAACGATTTTCATTATCGATAGGAGTCGGGAGGTTGGCGGGAGATGTGGCGGACCCAAGCAATAGCTGGGGGATAGGCGAGTAAACCCGTGGATTGACTTGAATCTGAGCCGTACTTGATCATCCCTGTGGAACATTCGCAGGAGTGCGCAGGAACAGGAGTCCACATGACCACCACCACCCCCTCGACCGTGGCCGTCCTCGGCCCCGGAGGCGTCGGCGGACTGATCGGGGCACTGCTCGCCCGGGACGGACACCGCGTGATCTGCCTGGCCGGCGAGGAGACCGCGGCCGTGCTGCGGCGCGGCGGCCTGCGGGTCGAGAGCGGCCGGTACGGGGACTTCACGGCGGAGGTCGAGGCCGACACCCTGCTGCGAGAGCCGGTGGACGCCGTCTTCGTGACGGTCAAGCAGACCAGCCTGCCCGAGGCACTGGACCGCCTCCCGGTCCCCGTCCTCTCCGACGCCGTCGTCATCCCGCTGCTCAACGGCCTCGACCACATGGCCGCGCTGCGCGAACGCTACCCGGCGGGCAGGATCGTCGCCGGCACGATCAAGGTCGAGGCCACCCGGACCGCGCCTGGCCGGATCGTCCACGGCAGCCCGTTCGCCCACCTCGAACTCGGCGCCCTGATCGAGGAGTTCGCGGAGGAGCTGCGTCACGCGGGGCTCGGCGTCACCCTGCGCGACGACGAGACGCCGATGCTCTGGGACAAGCTGTCCTTCCTGGCCCCGCTCGCGCTGCTGACCACGCGGTACCGGGCCGACGCCGGGACCGTCCGCACCGCACACCGCGCGGAACTGCTCACCGTCGTCGACGAGATCACCGCCGTGGCCCGGGCCGCCGGCGCGCAGGTGAGCACCGAATCCGTGCTCACCGTCTTCGACCTGGCCCCCGAGAAGATGATGTCCTCGATGCAGCGCGACGCCGAAGCCGGACGCCCGCTCGAACTCGACGCGATCGGCGGGGCCGTCGTCCGCGCGGGAGCCGCCCACGGCGTCGAGACCCCCGCCACGGCGGAGCTGATCGCACAGGTGGCCCGCTCGGTGGGCCAGGAGATCCGATGAGCCGGTCCGCGGAGGCCGAGCGGTTCCTGCGCGCCCGTGGCGCCGACGGCATGCCCCACCCCGGCGGCACGCTCCTGGAGCACCTGATCCGGGTCGAGGACGTACTGAGGGCTTGGGGAGCCGACGAGGACGTCCAGCTCGCGGGCCTGTGTCACGCCCTGTACGGCACCGACGGCTTCGACCACCCGCTCGCGCCCCTCACCGAACGGGAGGCCGTCGCCGCCGTGATCGGCCCACGGGCCGAGGAGCTGGTCCGCCTCTACGCCGGCTGCGACCGCGCCGCGGTGTACCCGCGCCTGGGCCGCGAGCACCCGGTCCGCTTCCGCGACCGCTTCACCGGCACCGAGCACACCCCGCCCGAGGCGGACACCCGCGCCTTCCTGGAACTGACCGCCGCCAACGAACTGGACGTCCTGGCCCACAACCCGGAACTGGCGGAGCGCCACGGCCCGTCCCTGCGTGCCCTGTTCACCCGCTCGCACGAACTCCTCTCGCCCCGGGCCCGGGCGGCGTACGAGCGGCAGCTCGGCGGCGCCCCCGATCTTCTCGACTAGTACGGCAGTCAGGTGGCACACACCTTCCAGTCAGGTGGCGCTGTTGTCGGGTGCCACTGTTTGCGGCCGGGCAACTGCTTCTCTGAGCTGTACCAGCTGCCCGGCCGTTCGTACGGCCGGGACCGGCGGGGCGCACGGTCGATCGGCTCTTCGGGAAGCCTGCTCGCACGCAGCCGCAACTGCCTTACGTCCGCCACGGGAAGGCCGAGGGCCGCACGGATCAAGGTGGGGAGATCGCGGCCGGACTGAAGCCGGGCGTGATGGTTGGGCCGGTGGAGCTGTTCGCCACCCCGTGGGCGCGGATCTTCAACGGTCAGCTCTCCGACGGCGTCGCCTACCGCGCCACCCGCCTGGAACCGGTCGCGGCGGAGGTGGCCCAGTGACCGGCTTCGACACGGGAAGCCTGACCGGTCCCGACCCGCCACTGTGCGGAGCGCCCGCGCGCTGACGTTGCCGTCAACTACTGCCTCACCCCACGCTGAAGCCCCGTCAGGAAATACCTGACGGGGCTTCAACTATGGAGTTCGGAATGGCGCGGGAAGGTCGACATCCCCCAGTGACGCACTCACGTCATATGCGAGAAACTGGTGGGACCCTGGTGGGACCCTCGAATAGAATCTCGCCCGTTCCTGTGAGCGTCAAGGAGCTACTCGCCTTCCGCCCTCAGCAAGATCTGAACCTTTGACGGAAATTGCGGATCATCCACCCTTACCGAACAGGTAACTGAGCCACGGAATCCCGTGAATTGCATTCGGACGTGTTCGTTCGGGTCGTGCAATACGAGCCACCCAGACGGACATGGAAGTGACACCTCAAAGAGGTTCGCAGTAAGCACCACGGGTGGGGTCGACTTCCATACCTCGCATTCGACAGGCCCATCGACACCGGCCTGAACGCCGAAGATGAGCGAGCTGCCCTCTTGATGCCAACTGCTCGACGCCGGGTCCCAGTCGCTGACGTCATCGTCACTTTCCGCATCCCGCAAGATCAGGCATCCGTGCTCGATTTTTGCCAGGAATGCAATCACAGGGCTATTGGCTACCATTCCTTCTTGTTTTTCCTTGTGAAAGTTGCGAGACAACCCCACCCTGCCGCCTGGCACAGGGCAGCCAGTGATGAGCCAAGGCCGCAGGAGGCCCGCTGGAATCACTCCCAACGGGCCCCCGCCGTTACGCGACTTCGACTACGTGCAACACGTGAGGCTGCCATGCCGCACCGCAGACCGGACACGAAGCGACGAACTCGTGCTCTCGGAGCCGTGCCGCGACGTCCCCCAGCAGCGGGATCCCGGCATCGGCCACGATCGCGACGAAGTCCGTGCCGCAGCTCCGACAGCGGAGATCCATGTCGCCACCGGCGAGTGCGCCGTCGAAGCACCTCTCCCAGGGATCACCGTGGACGATCCTCCTGTCGAGGTCCTCCAGGTCGGTGCCGTCGCTCCAGTGCAGGAACAACCGGAAGCGCCTGCCGCCTGGGAGCGGCATGACGATACGCCGCAATCGGTCAGATCGAACGAGAGACTGCTCCCGGCCCTCAGTCTGACCGGGAAGAAGATCCCCCTTTTCCAGCGTGCGCGACTGAGGATAGTAACGCACGGGAAGCGGGCCGAGAACAATCTCCACGTACATTTACAGCCTCGTCACAGCGATCATGTGCGGAACAAGAACCTCTGCTTCACCCGCACCCGGCAATGTCTGCAGGATCATTTGATTTCGCGGAATCCTTGCAGCATAGACGGTACCGCCAAAGCTCCGCGCCACATTGACGTCCGTGGTGAACGACATCATCGACCGGGGGCCGATTTGGCCCATCTCCGTACCGAACGACCCGTGCGCTTGGACGTAGTTGTCGAGGGAGCCCCAGGCCTGGAGCGCATCCGCGTGAGCCTGCTGCGATGCCTTCATCGCTTCTTCCATCGAACCGGTCCCCGCATAAGTGCTCCGTGCGGCATCACTCATAAGGTGCCCGGATTCCTCCGCGATCATGTTCTCCAGTCCCTGGTCGGTACCGCGATAAACCGTGACCAGGTCATCGTCACCACCCGATCCACAGTTGTGCACGAGGACCGGCGTCGCGCCAGCCAGCACATAGTACGTGTGCTACGCGGTACCCCTCTACCTGCTTCTTCGCTGGTCAGCGCGGGTTTTGTGTCCCGCTGGCGTCCGTGGTTGTGCGCGGAAATCCGTGGGTGTTGCCGTCGCTACTGCCGTCAGCCGGTTCAGCCCAGGTAGGGGCTTTCACGATGTTCCAGGAAGTGCTGGAGCCTGAGTCGTTGGGTGTGGTGCATCGGCAGTTGCTCGATCTCTTCGGGTGGCACGAACCGGAGTTCGGTGGACTCGTCGGAGATCTCCAGCTGGCCGCCGGTGATGTGGGCGGTGAAGCAGACGTTGAACTGGCGGCGGATCTCGCCGTCGGTGTAGGCGATGATGTGTTTCGGGTCGGTGTAGGTGCCGACCAGGCCGGTGATCTCGACGTCGAGGCCGGTCTCTTCCTTGACCTCGCGGACGGCTGTGCCGGGCAGGGAGTCGGTGAGGTCCATGCCGCCGCCCGGCAGTGCCCACAAGTCGTTATCTCGGCGGCGCTGGAGGAGGATGCGCCCGTGATCGTCGGTGACGACGGCGGAGGCGGCGACAACCATGCTGTTCGGCTCGGGCGCGCTGGGGTCGTCGTAATACTCGGTGCGGGCCACGGTCAGTCTTCCTCTCGTACGGGGGTTGCGGTCGCCCACACGGCGTCGAAGCTGTCGGCGTAGGTGTCGAACATGCCGCCTGTCTCGTGACGGCGAAGGTGCCACACGGGGGCTGCGTAGGCGTTGACGCCCCAGACGTGGGCATTGACGAGTTGCTGGTCGTCGGCCCGGTAGAGGGAGTTGTAGAGCGTGGTGCCGTGGGTACGGACTTCGATGCCGGGGATGTCGGCGAGCGGCCGGTAGTGCATGAGCGCGAGACGGCAGCGGGATTCGATGCCGTGGCCGAACCGCTCCTCCTGGCCGCGGGCTTGGACGGTGTCGCTGTCGGCGTCCCCGATCGCGATGCGGACGGTGCAGCCTTCGGCGGCGCGTTCGGTGAGGAGTTCGTTCAGCCGCGGGTACGCCTCGTAGAGGAAGACGGCCGCGTAGACGAGGATGTCGATCCGTTCCCGGGCCTGGACCATCAGGTCGGTGAACGCCGAGACGGGGAGGTCGGCCCGCTGCTCGTAGAGCGCCACCAGTTCGGGGCTGATGGCGCGGGCGGGGCGGCCCTGGCGGAGCGCCGGCCAGAGTGCGTGCACGTCTTCTCCCAGGGCTTTGGCCGCCTGGAGGGCGGTGGCACGACGTGGGATACGCCCGAGGTTCACCCAGCGCTCGACCGACTTGGAGTCGACCTCGACCTGCTGAGCGAGTGCGGCGTACGTCCAGCCTCCCGCCGCCATGACAGCTCGTAGTCTCTCGTTCGGCACAAGTCTCCCCCTTCGTCTCAGGACGGCACTAGGGACGTTCTACACGGTGCAGGACGTCCCGAAGTGAGGGTTGGTGGAGGTTCCTTCGTCCCGGTGACCGGCGTGAGGATCGGTGCCGACCCTGCGGCACCAACAGGCCCAGGGGCACGCATCAACGCCGCCGAGGAGCGTCACCGTGCGAATGAGTGCCACCCCACGTGTTCCCGCCCTGCGACTGGACGCCCGGTCCCGCTGCGCCTCGCCGGGGTGGTCACGATGACGGCCCCCACCCCTGATGCCGACGGGCACACCGTCTCGTCCGATGCCGGCGCCCTGGTGGTCGACCGGCGGAGCGGCAAGGTGGGCGTGGTGATGGGACATGTGGGGCCGTACGTACAGCTTCGGCCACCGCGCGGTGGCCTGGAGTGGGACGTGCCGCTCGATGAAGCCAACGCGCTGTTCAAGCGCCTGGTGGAGCTGCGCAAGAGGCGCTCGTCGACCATCCGTGACGTGCTGGGCGTGAAGAACATGTGGCACGTCGGCCCCTCGCCGCAGTGGCCGCTCACGGTCCTGGTCATCGATGAGGCGCACACGTTCTTCCGCGAGTACAAGGGCAAGCGACGCCGAGACGAAACGTTTGGCCGCGCTGACGGCGGCGAACGCCCGGCTGGTGGAGGACCTGGTCAAGAAGGGCCGCAGCGTCGGCATCCTGGTGATTCTGATCAGCCAGAAGACCACCGGCGACGCCATCCCCACCTTCATCCGCGACGTGTGCCCCATCGGGTTGTCGTTCGCGCAGAAGACCGTGGAAGCCGCGGTGGCCGCCCTGGGCGAGGACAGCCGCAACTGGCCCGACGCCAGCCCGGTCACGTTGCAGGACCCCGCCTACGTCGGCGTCGCGGTGATGGTGATGCAGGGCCGCCCCGGCTACACCCGCATCCGCACCCCCTACGTCTCCGACGCCGACGCCGCCCGCGTCACCGAAGCCACCTCGCACCTGACCGCAGACCCGGACCTGTGCCTGGATGCCCTTCTCCGCTCGACCGGCCAGACATCAACGCCCGCGCCGTCACTCACCAAGTGTTCACGAACAGCTCACGCCAGAAAGGAAGTTGAGAACATGACGGAGGAACGGTTCACCAGGCGCACCGTGACCGTAGTCATGGCGGTCATCGCGGCCCTGGCCTTCGTCTTCTCCTTCGGCAACGTCTGGGCACTCGCCCTGCGCCTCGGTGTCCCCCATCCGATCGCGCCGCTGATCGCCCCCATGGTGGACCTGTCCGTCGTCGGACTCCTGGTCGCCCTGCGGTTCCTCGCCCTGCGTGGCGTCCCCAAAGCGGAGTTGCGGGCTGGCATCCGGCTGCTCCACCTGTGCGGGCTGCTCACCCTCGTCCCGAACACCGCCGAACCGCTGCTGACCGGACGCTACGGCCGGGCCTGCCTGGACACCGTCGCTCCACTCCTGCTCCTGGGCTGGGGCCACGTCGGCCCCGCCTTCCTCGCCCAGTTCCACACCCCCATCCGCCCCATCCCGCACCTGGAGGACGCCCCCGCTCCCATCTCCGAGCCGGTGCCCGACGAGGCATCCACCCCCGAACCCGCACCCCCGACACCCATCCCAGCCATGGCCACCGCTGCGGCCGAGGAACCGAAGCCCGCTCCGACTCCGGCCCTGGCCGCCGCTCCGCCGGCCGCCGTCACCAAGACGGCCCGGCCCGTCTCCGGCCCGGCCCTGCCAGCCGTGCTTCTGGACGCGGCCCGGCGCATCGCGGACACCCACCGCGTCGAGCGCGGAACACCGATCCGCCCAGCTGGGGACGCGCATGGGCATTGCCCTGCCGGTGGCAACCTCCGCACTCGCTCAGCTCTGAGCCCCGGACCTACCCGGTCACACTCCCTCGCCCGCTCCCGGGCCCGGTTCGTCATGCCCCGAGCAGCACCAACGCGCCCACACTCATGGCCGGTTGCTGCTCGGGGCCACCACCCGACAGAAGGGACACGCCCCGAATGGTCACTCTGGACCTGCGCCACGTGGCAAGCCCCGCCGTGCGGGACCTGCTCCACCTGGTCAACCACCCCGACTTCGACCGCGCACAGCAGCAGATCGAACGCCTCGGCGGCTGCACCGAACCCGTCCGCCTCACCGGCCACACCACCACCGTCGATTCGGTGACGGGTGAGGTGCTGCGCTCCTACACCTCTTCCGCCGAGCCCATGGGCAGCCTGCTCACCTCGTGCGGCAACCGCCGCGCCTCGCGCTGCCCGGCCTGCTCCCGCCTCTACGCCGCCGACACCTACCACCTCATCCGCGCCGGCCTGACCGGCGGCAAGACCGTGCCCGACACCGTCCGCACCCACCCCCGCGTCTTCGTCACTCTCACCCCGCCGCCCTTCGGCCCCGTCCACAACCGCCTCACCACCCCCGGTGGCGATGCCCGTCCCTGCCGCTGCCGCAAGCTCCACGAACGTGACGACCCGCTGATCGGGACGCCGCTGAACCCCGCGACGTACGACTACGAGGGCGCGGTCCTGTTCAACGCCCACGCCGGAGCCTTGTGGGCCCGCTTCACCACCTACCTGCGCTGCGAGACCGCCGCCGGGCTCGGCATGACTCAGAAGGCCGCCCGGGCGGTCCTGCGAGTCTCCTTCGCCGAGGTCGCCGAGTACCAGCAGCGCGGCCTGGTCCACTTCCACGCCGTCATCCGACTCGACGGCCCCGATGGCAGCACCCAGCCCCCGCCCCCGTACGCCACCCTCGCCGTACTCACCAAGGCCGCCCGCGCCGCCGCCGCGCGGGTCCGCATCACGGTCGCCTCGGATACGGTCGGGGAACGCGCACTCGGCTGGGGCGAGCAGTTCGGGTGCGCGAGATCGCATCCTTCGGTGCTGACGCCGAATTCACCGATCAGGCCGTGGCCGCCTACGTGGCGAAGTACGCCACCAAGTCCGCCGACGCCTCCGGCACCCTCGACCGTGCCCTGTCCTGCCGCCCCTGCCAGGGACCCGGCGCCACTATGCTGCCCCACGGAACGCCGCTCCCGTGCACCGCGTGCGACGGCACGGGGCAGGCTCTGCCGCTGTCTCGGCTCGCCGTCGCCCGGCACGTGCGGCAGATGATCCGCACCTGCTGGGAGCTGGGGAGTCTGCCTGAGTGCGCCGATCTGAAGCTCTGGAAGTGGGCGCACATGCTCGGCTTCCGGGGCCACTTCTCCACCAAGTCCCGCAGCTACTCCACCACCCTGGGCGCGCTGCGCGACGCCGCCGCACCTGGCGTACCGAACAGGCCCTCACTCACGCCGGCCTGCCCCAGTCCGACCCGACGACCACGCTCCTCGTCGGTCACTGGGACTACCTCGGCTCGGGCTACAGCCCCGGGGCGGCCCTCCTCGCCGCCAACGTCTGGCATCGCAAGGAACTGGAACGGCGGTTCGCGGCCGAAGGGGGTTGTTGATGGCCTCGCTCCCGCCTGCCGTCCTCCACGCGGAGGCGGCACCCGCGCTGGATCTGCTCACGGTGCCCCAGGTGATGGCCCGCTTCCAGCTCGGCCGCTCCGCCGTCTACGACCTGCTCCGCTCCGGCCAGCTCGCCTCGATCACCCTCGGCCGCGCCCGCCGCATCCCCACCCACGCCCTCACCGACTTCATCCACACCCGCCTCGAACAGGAAGCCGCCTGATGACCACGCCGCGCCCCACCTCATCCCGCCGCACCCGCTCCCGCGCCAACGGCGACGGAACCGTCTATCAGCGCAAGGAGGGCCGTTGGGAAGCCGCCGGGTACGTCCTCGCCCCCGGCAACACCCACAAGCGCGTCCGGGTCTACGGCACCACCCGCAAGGATGCTCTCGCCAAGCTCACCGAGAAGATCGCCGCTAGCAACCTTGGCTTGCCCGTCGCGGCGGCCGACAGCACCGTCAGCGCGTACCTGACGTACTGGCTGAACGGTGTCACCGTCCACCAGGTACGGGAGAACACCACCACCCGCTACGCCGCCTGCGTCCGCCTCCATCTCAACCCCGGGCTCGGGGCAAAGAACCTTGCCCGACTCACCGCCCGCGACGTCCGCAAGTTCCTTCTCCGCGTCGCTTGCCAGTGCTGCACCCAGGGGCGGGACAGCGACCGGCGCTCCTGCTGCGCCATCGGCCAGTGCTGCAACAAGCGGCTCTCCCTGCTGACCGTGACCTACGTCCACTCGGTCCTCAAGTCCGCCCTGGAACACGCCGTTCGCGAAGACGACCTTCCTCGTAACGTCGCCCGAAGTGTCAAGATACCGGCACCCCGCCCCCGGCGTTTCAAGCCGTTCACCGCGAGCGAGGCCCGGTAGTTCCTCCACGCAGCCAGCAGCGACCGGCTCCACGCCCTCTACGAACTCGCCCTGCGCACCGGACTCCGCAAGGGCGAACTCCTCGGGCTGCACTGGGACGACCTCGACCTCAGCACAGGAACCGCCACCATCCACCTTTCCCTCCAGCGCACCCGCACCGGCGGCCTGACCGTCCTGCACACCAAGACCCGCGCATCCGAACGTCGCATCGTCCTCCCCATCGAATGCGTCAACTCGCTGAAGACTCACTGGGAACAGCAGGAGGAGGCACGCAGGGCCCGGGCACGAGCTGGTCGGACAACGGCCTCGTGTTCACCACCCCCACCGGCAGCCCTCTCGAACCCGCCAACCACACCCGCCGCTTCAGTCGACGCCTCAACCGCGCAGGGCTTCGCCGCATCCGGTTTCACGACCTACGGCACTCGACCGCCACCCTGCATCTGGAACAGGGCGTCGACCTCGTCGTGATCAAGGAACTCCTCGGCCACGCCCACATCGGCGTCACCGCCGGCGTCTAGGCCCACGTAAGGCTCCGCCTCCAGCGCCAGGCCATCGACACCCTCGGCAACGCCCTCAGGTCGACCGATGGCGACCACGACGCCCCACCCGCCGCAGCCGTCGTCCGCTGACATTGCCGTCAGCGTTGCCGTCAAACGACTCGGGGCCCTGCTGGAATTCAGCAGGGCCCCGAGCTTCTTTCACCGCCAGAATGGAAGCGCTTCTTACTCTCTGGCGCGCCACAAGACGAATTCAGCGACGCGTCAGAAGTCCGTGTGCGCCTCATTCCATGCGCGCTCGAACTCTTCCGGAGTAATCACTTGGGCAGTGAATTCCGGTTGGCTGGAAATTTCCTCTAGCGACGGGAAAGGGATTTCCGAGAGGTCGACAGTTGCAGTTTCGAAACTCCCATCCGCCCATTCGGATCGACCGTCCCGATAGAACTGCACCTTCCGAGTCTCATATCCATCGTCGCCGAGCTCGCTGAGATAGAGCACAGGATCATCAGCGAAGTCGTGAACCCATGCGACCTTGACATACCTCACGAATTTCAGCTGCTGCCAGGGGGCTCAATTCCCAGACAGGCGACAACGGTATTCATCTCGGGATCCATAAAGAGCTGGAAGTGGTATCCGCCCCGGCTTCGATCATCGATGAACCCTATGGATAGATCAGCCCCACCGTATGCGCGGAGAGCATCAAGGGCATCACTGAATCCGATCGAAGATTGTCCGGAGCGTCGGGTGCCACGCTGCCTCCTCTCGTACACGGCGAGTAGGAGCTGAGTCGCAACAGCTTCAGGCCAGACCTCATACGGGGCGCCAGAGATTAGAGCTGATCGCGAAAGAAGACGCACTTCACCCTCTCCCGTCAGGAGTTGAATGAGACGACTTCTTTCCACGACACCCTCCACTGAATCCGTAGACTTTCCTGCCTGCGGCCGACGCCCTAGCAATACCCTGACCGCGCGTCGCCCGTCATCCACCGGGCCTGCGCCACGGCCCCCTATCTATACTGATCTCTGCGCCCTCAATCACGCCACGCAATGCGTGCTCGGATTCCTCGTACACCTCATGCGCAGTTCCGTGAATCTGCACGTCCCTCCCAGCCGGGACACTTGAATGCGGAATTCGCATCACGATCCCTCCAGGGCCAAGCTCGTCGGCAGCATCAAGAGCCACGTCTTCATAGTCGTGAGTCCAGGAAGTGAATTCACTGTCCGTATTGCCGCCTGCGTGACGCCCGGGATCGCTATGCCCGCCGTGCGGGACAGCACGTCCCTCCAGTGCATCGTCATACTTCGGGTGTCCGTTCGGAACTCCGCGATAAAGGTTTCCATCCCCTTCACCACAGTTATGCACGAGGACCGGCGTGGCCCCCGCCAGCACATAGTACGTGTGAACGTCGCCGACAGTCAGATTGTGGACGGTGGTGTTCTGTACCGTCCACCGCTCGATCGCGGTGACCTGGACGTAGGTGCCCGCGCTGGTCCGCAGCCACTCGCCCGCGTGCAGGTCGGTGGCCTTGATCCAGGCGTGCAGTGCGGGGACCCAGAAGGGGTGGCCGTCGGTCGCGGTGACCTGGGCCGTCTTGCCGCCCTTCGGGCCGGCATCGATCGTGACCTTGACCAGGTGCTTCAGGCCGTGGCCCTTGATCTCCGCCGTGACCGTCTCGATGCGGCGCTCACCGGTCTTCGGGTCGGTCGCGACGACCTTGTCGCCGGCCTTGACCTTCTCGATCGGCTTGGTGGAGCCGTCGGCCATCAGGACCCTGGTGCCGGGAACGAAGCTGTTGCACGTCCCGCCGCTCTCGCCTCCGCCGGCCTTGCCCGAACCGCCGCTGCCGCTGGACCCGCCGTTGCTCTTGGCGGAGCCGCCGGACTTGCCGCCCGGTTTCGAGCCGCCGCCCTTTCCGCCGCCGCCGGAGCTGTGCGACGACACCTTCGGGGCCGCCTTGGCCTGAGCCTGCTTGTGGACCCGGTTGCCGGTCTTCTTGGCCGCGTCCGCCGCCTTGTCGGCGGTTCTCTTGGCCGCCTCGGCCGCTCTCTTCTTCGCTCTCTGCGCCGCGAGTTTCTTGGCGCGTTCGATGGCGAGTTTCTTGGCTCTCAGCGCCGCCGCCTCCGCGGCCTTCGCCGCCTTGAGGACGATCTCGGCCGCCTTCTTGGCCGCCTTGAAGGACTCGACGGCCTTGATGGTGCGCTTGACCGCCTTGATGACGGACGGGATCTTGCCGAGCTTGGTCCACGGGATCGCGTCCACCGCGATGCTGACGCAGGACCACATGTCGCCGCCGAAGCACGCCATGGCGTCGTTGATGCCGATGAAGTCCTTCAGCGTCTCCCAGGCCACGGACAGGATCACCGAGGTCATGGACTTGCCCTGCATCGCCTGCGCCTGCGCGACCTGCGCCGCGGACAGACCCGCGCCCGCCAGGGCGGCGGCCCGCTCGGAGGCGGTCAGCGAGATGGCCTCACCCGTCGGGTCGGAGAAGGTCACCGGGTTGTTGTGCGCGTAGGCGTACCCGTTGGACTGCAGTACGTCGTTCAGGTCGAGCAGCGGGTCGGCGGACAGGAAGCGTCCGACCACCGGGTCGTACAGCCGGGCGCCCAGCGGTACGAAGCCCGAGCTGTCGTCGAGCGGCGACCCCAGGAATCCGGTGTGCGACTGGCGGCCGGCGCCGGCCGTGTCCGTGCCGCGCTGGTGGCCGAACGGGTCCTGCTTGCGGACCCGCACCGGCATCCCGCCGTCGAGGGCGACCTCGGCGTACGGACTGCCCTGCTGGTCGTTGGTGATCGCGACCAGCTTCTCGCCGCCGTTGCCGTAGGCGTAGCGCATGACCGCCCCGCCGGGGGCGTCGTAGGTGCGCTGGGTGTTGACCAGCACACCGCCCTTCTGCACGGTGACCTCGGCCTCGCCCAGCGTCAGCGTGGCCTGCTTGCCCTTGACGGTCAGCAGTCGCGAACCGTCGGGGCCGTAGATGTAGCGGGTGTCGTTCTGCGGCGCCCACAGCTGCCCGGACTTCGTGCCGTCACAGGCGGCGAGCACGATCGGCGTGGAGTCCGCCGAGGTGCCGTCCTTGACCGCGAGGCACAGGCCCGAAGCGGTGTGCGTGAGCTGTCCGGAAGCGTTCCGCTTCAGCTGCTGCCCCGCCGAGCCGTCGCACTTCTGCAACTGGACGGCGGACCCGGCGGTGTTGCCGGCCGGCTGGACGCACCACTTGTCGTAGACGTTCAGAGTGCCCTGGTCGGGATCGGTCCCGCCCGGGGTGGTGCTGAAGCGCCAGTTCTGCGCGGGGGAGGTGTTGCAGCCGTACAGCTGGATCGCCGTGCCCGCGACCGCGAGGCCGCCCTTCAGGTCCAGGCACTTGTCGGCCAGGCCCACGTACGGGGTCCTGCCGCCGGAGCCCGCGCCCTTGACGCGGTCGATCTGGCCGTCGTAGGTCCAGGTCAGGTCCTGCTTGTCACCGGTCTCGACCGAGGTGACGGACTTGGTCTCGCCGGTCAGCTCGTACAGCCGCTCCGCCTCCGCCTTGACCTGCGCACCCTGCGGGGTGGTGTAGGTCTTGGACACCTTGGTCAGCGTGTGCGGCTGGGTGCCGTCCGCCTTGCCGTAGGCGTAGGTGGTGGTGGCGTCCTTGGCGGTGTCGCCGGTGAGGTCCTTCTCGGTCAGCTTCTTCCGGTTGCCGAGGAGGTCGTACTCGTACTCCTGCCAGTAGCCGGAGTTGTCCTTGCCGGCGGCCACGTCGAGCGTGCCGTCGCTCTTCTTCGGGCCGGTGCAGCTGGTCTGGTCCTTGGCGGTCCAGGCCGTCTTCAGCTCACCCAGCGGGTTGTAGGCGAAGCACTGGCGCTCGTCGATGCCGGTGGCCGACTCCTGGATGGAGGTGACGTTGCCGGACGGGTCGTAGCTGTAGGACCGCTTGGAGACCAGATTGCCGGAGACCAGGGACTTGTCGTCGCTCTTCTCCCGGTAGACCTGCTGGTCCTTCAGCTCACCGCTGGACTCGTCGTACGTCGACTGCGTCCACACCCGGTAGGGCTGGGCGCCGAGCGTGGAGCGCAGCACCTGGCCGTAGGGGTCGTAGACCGTCTCGGCGCCGTACCAGTCCTTGCCGGAGACGGAGAGCGGCTTGCCGTCCTTGTTGTAGCGGACGACCAGCTTCTCGCTGTCGAGCTTGCCGATCTTCGGCAGCGTCGACTCCTCCAGCATGCCGTTGTCGCTGTACTGGTACGCGTACGTGTACGACTGGTCCAGGCCCCAGGTGGAGGCCACGGTGGTCGGCAGGGTCAGCGTGGTCGATGTCGGCTGGTAGTCCTTGGTGTAGCCGTCGACCTGCTGGGTGTAGGGCTGGCCGTCGGTGTACCGGGTGGCGGTGTAGGGCATGCCCTTGCCGCCGGGGGCCAGGTCGTAGGCGAGGTTGGCGAGCAGTGTCCCGGACTCGTTGCCCAGGCGCTGCTCGGTCGGCCGGGACAGCTGGTCGTACTTGTTCCACACCGTGATGTTGCGGGCGTTGGTGGTGGTGAGTACGCGGTCGTGGCCGTCGTACGTGGTCCGCGTGGTGCCCGAGTCCGGGTCGGTGGCGGTCTCCTGACGCCCCCGGTGGTCGTACGTCCAGCTCCACGGGTGGGTGGCGTCGGCGGAGTTGACCGCCTTCACCAGCCGGCCGCGGGGGTCGTACGCATAGCGCATCGACGTGAAGCCGCCGGGCGCGTCCGCGTTGAAGGTGTCCACGCGGGCGGTACGGCCGAGGGCGTCGGTGTAGACGCGGTAGTCGGAGGTGCCGGCGGGGTTGTCGACCTTGGACCAGTCCAGGCCGTACTCGTACTTGGTGGCCCGGTCCGGGACCTCCTTGGACTGGGTCTCGTGGGTCAGCGGGTCCTCGACCTTGAGGACCGGCGTCTCCTGGAGCACCCGGCCGGAACCGTCGTAGGTGTAGCGCGTGATGTTGGGGACGGCCGTGTCGGCGAGCGGGGAGAACAGCTCGCCCGGCTTCGATTCGTACGTCAGGTAGGCGTTGTTGGTCTGCCAGACCTCACCGGAGCTGTTGTACAGCGTGTCGGTGATCAGGTACCCGCCGCCGTCCGCCTCCTCCTGCGTCTGCCGCTCGCGGCCGAGGCCGTCGTAGAGGGTGACGGAGGTCTCGACGCGGTCGTTGTAGCCGCGCGTGTAGGTGGTGACGTAGGACGGCTTGCGGTCCTCGCCCTCCTTGAACTCCGGCACCGTGTACACGGCCCGGAAGTCCGGCACGGCGGTGTCGGAGGGGGCGCGGTCCGCGGCCCAGGCCTTCTCCAGCCGGCCCAGCGGGTCGAACTCGGCCTGCGTGACGTGGTTGTTCGCGTCGATCGTCTTCGTCGTGGTGCCACGGCCGGGCTCGACCTCGCGGGTCTCGGACTGGCCCAGCGCATTGGTCTCGGTGACCTTGAAGACCTGGCCCTTGGCCGGCTCGTACGTGAGGAGGCCGGACGTCTTGTGGTCCTGGTCCGTGGTGCGGGTCACGCGGCCGATGGCGTCGAACTCGGTCGTGCCGTCGGACTGCCAGCCCGTGCCGGCACCGTTGATCGACCAGGTCTCGGAGGCCTCGCCCTCGGTGGTGCCGGCGAGCGCGGCACCGTAGACCTGGCCGTCGTACGCCGTGCGGGTACCACTGAGGGTGGACAGGTCCGCGAAGTCCGCCGCCGCGCAGGTGGTCGGCGAGACCAGGACCTGCCTGCTCAGACCGATGATGTTCCGGCCGGCGTTGTGCACGTACTCCGACTTGGTGCACGACTCGTCACCGGACTTGCCGGTGTCGCCCAGTGATTCCACCTGGACGGGCAGCCCGTAGTCCGAGTCGTAGGTGGTGTGCGTCCTGACGACCCGCTCGGTGCGGGTGTCGTCGGAATCGGTGCCGGAGGACTTGGTGTACGCGATCTCGTCGGGCTCGGTGACGCGCCAGGCGCGCAGCGGGTCGAGGCCGTCGTCGCGGTCGCGGTGGGCCAGCTCGGTGGCCGCCGGGACGGTGACGCTGCGGGTGACCCAGCCGGTGTCGGCGTCGGTGGCGCTGTCGTAGTCCAGTTCCTCCGCGAGACGGCCGGCGAAGGCCTCGCGGTCCTTGGCGATCTCGGTGCCGGTGATGTCCTTCACCGGCACGGAGTCACCCATGCCGCGGAAGTACCTCGTCACCGCCTTGGACCGCTTGGAGCCGATCGACGCGTCGTCGGTGCCGGTGATCACCGTGGTCTGCTCGACGCCCGCGAACTGCGAGTACGTACGGGTCGACTTCTTGGTGAACTCCTGGTCGGCCAGCTTCCAGCCCGGGTTCTTGTACGCGTACGCCGTCTTGGTCGCGAACGCGCCGTCGACGTTGGGGAGTTCCTCGATGGAGTCCACGACGTACTTGTGGAACCAGTCGATGTCCTCGACCTCGGGGTCCGGGGCCCAGAACGAGGGGTAGCACAGCCGTGTGTTCGCCTTGAGGGCGGCGGTGTCCTTCTTGCCGGGCAGGCCGGTGCCGGTGGCGCACTCGCCCTCGGGCTTGCGGTAGGTGACGACGGTCTCGCCGCCGTACTCGTTGATGACACGTGCGATGCGCAGCCGGGAGAAACCGGGCCGCGGGTCCTCCGGGCCCCGGGCCACCCGGTTCGGCATGTCCTCGGCGTTGGACTCGAAGCGCACCGCGTTCGTGGTGGCGCTCCTGTCCGTGCTGCCGTTGCGGCCGTAACCGGTGCGCCGCACCGACTCCAGCCACAGGGCCGTGTTGGGGCCGGTCTTGAGGACCGGGAAGCTCTGCGTGAGCGCGTAGCGGTCCACCACCTGGCGGGCGGTGGTGTCGGTGCGGCGCTGCGCGGAGGTCTGGATCTGCGTCAGGCGCTTGCGGCTCCAGAACGAGGGACCCGCGTTCCAGCACTTCGTCTTGTAACCGGAGGTGACCTGCTTGCAGTTGAGGTCGGCGGGGGTGTCGTACCAGATGCGGTACTTGCCCGGGTCCTTGTCCTCGAAGTTGGCGTCCGAGCAGGCCAGCTGGCCCTCGGGCAGGCAGCGCTCGGCGACCGTGAAGTTCACCTGGGCCGGGGCGGGCGCGGAGAAGACGGTGTCCTTGCGCTGGCCGTAGTCGATGTGGTCGAGCCAGCCGTCGCGGTCGTAGGCGACCGGGGCCTTGAAGTCGAAGTTGCGGGCGTAGTAGTTCTGCGCCTTCTTCCACCACAGGGACATGGCGTTGCCGTGGATGTCCTCGACGTAGTCGAGGTTCCAGCGCCAGCCCTGGGTGCACCACGAGTGGGCCCAGTCACCGGCCTTGTAGCAGTCCTCGCCCTCGTGGTTGCCGTACACCGGCACGTTCAGCACCGAGTCGGTCGTCGGCTGTCCCGAGGTCCAGCCCGGCAGCTTGTTCCGGCCGAAGTGGTAGCGGGTGCCGTCCCGGGTCGTGACGACCCAGTACTCGCCGTTGCGGGCGCCGTTGCCGTCGTCCGTGTCGGTGAGGCGCTCGATCTTCGAGCCGTCGCCGTTGGCGGTGAACCACTGGTGCTGGTCCTTGTCCCAGACCAGCTCGGTGGTCATGCCGCCCAGCGACAGGGTGGCGTTGTCCGAGCCCCAGCACAGGTCGGCGGTGCGGTGCGTCTTGTTGTTGGAGCCGGCCTTCTTGGAGTCCTCGCGGCAGTTGGCGTACGTCCGGGTGATCGAGCCGGGGTTGTAGTCCCAGCCGTCACCGATCCACGAGGCCTGGTTGTTCGTCGCCGAGGTGCGGCCGTCCACCGACTGGGAGGAGTAGCCGAGGGAGATCTTCGGCGCCAGGCCGCCGGCGGTCTCCGGCACCTGCACGTCGTAGGAGTACGTGAAGGCGCCCGACGAGGAGCCGGCCGCCCAGGCGCCAGAGGACAGCAGCGGGGAGGCGGTGAAGTCACCGCCGGCCGAGGCTCCCGTGTCCATCGCGCCGATGACCTGCGGACCCGAGGCGTCCACCACGGGCAGCACGGTGCCGTCACGGTAGGAGGCGGTTCGGGCCGAGGACTTGGCGGCACTCGTGCCGGCGTCGCCGCCGAGCAGGTTCGCGACCGGCACGGAACCGGAGAGGATGTTGCGCCGGGACGCCTTCTCGGCGGCCTTGTTCTTCGTCGGCGCCTTGTCGGCGGCGACGACCTCGACCGAACTGCGCAGCCGCTCGGGCTGCTTGTCGGTCTTGCCCGACATGGTGGTCGTACCGCTGTCGCCGGCGCAGTCCCCGGTGCCGGGCGCGTCCATGACGCAGTTCGGCAGCAGCACCAGGCCGAAGCGGGTGGCGGCCTGCGGGCCGTACAGGTCGGCGAAGCCGGTGGTGTCCACGTCGATGGAGACCTGGGCGGCCGGGTCGGCGTCGGCCGGAGGCGTGACCTTCATGATCATGCCGGAGACGCCGGCGTCCTGCGACGCGGCCGGCGCGGCCAGGTCGACCTTCCAGTCGCCGTCGATGGCGGCCGGGTCGGTGCCGGCCGGCACACCCACCGCGATCGGCAGGTCGTCGACCGGGACCGTGGTGCCCGGCGCGGTGTCCGCCTTCAGGGTGGCGACACCGCTGTCCTGCGCCCACGGCGTGACCGCGGTCGGAGCGTAGGGGACGACCGGGACCTCGGGCGCCGTGGTGAGGTTCTTCTCGGCCTCCTCGTCCGCCGGGAGGGCGGTCGACTCGGGCAGGTCGGGGAGCTTGACCTCCCCCCGGCTCATGCCGGGGCCGGGTATCGCCCAGGCCTCCGTACCGAGACTGCTCACCAACAAGGCCGTGGACAACAGAAGGACGGTCGCCGCGCGGCTTTGCCGGCGACGCCGTCGTGGTGACTCCGTCGTCGCTGGGCGGGACCGCCTCAGCCACGACGGTGGACTTTGAGCGCGCATACGCGTCGACCCCACCAAGGCATGCGAAAAGAACGACAGATGGACTCCGCACCCTCCGTCATGACCGGCACACGGTTCAACATCGATCTCCGGAGGTTCCACGGATTCGTGTGTTCTGCGTCACGGGGCGAGAGTTGAGCGACCGTCATCTTCAGGTAAGAATCAGATAAGATCATTAATATCCACCCCAAGAGCCGCACTCGGGGTGGTCAAAAGCCGCACAAGGCGCGCCGTCAAGGCTCGGTCAACCGCACACCATCCAAGCGTCACAACTTCATAAATTCTTCATATGTGGACTCGATGTGCCGAACGTGTGATCGTGTGCGCGCCCATGCCCATCCGCCCTGGTCCACACGGGAGTAGACCGCCGCCGTGTCCGTGACGCATCGTTTTCTCAGCCCCTTCGTGCGCACGCGCACCAGGCTGGCTCTCACCCTCGGCCCCCTCCTGGCCGCCCTGACCGCCGCCCTGTTGCCGTGGTGGCAACCCGGCGGAGGCTCACCGCCCCAGGCCGGCAAGGCCACCGACGCCCGCCCGGCCGCCACCGGCCCGCGCGACGAGGGCGCCGCCCAGGCCGAGGCCAGGCGCACCCGCAAGCAGGTGCTCGTCGAGACCGCCACCACCGCCACCTCCCAGACCTGGGCCCAGCCGGACGGCAAGCTGCGCACCGTCGTCACGGCCACCCCGACCCGGGCGAAGACGGCGACGGGCACGTGGGCGCCGATCGACAACCGGCTGCGCCGCGTCGAGGGCGCCCCGCGCGGCCTGGGCGTCCAGCCCGCCAACGCCGCCCAGCCGATCCGCTTCGCCGGCGGCACCAAGTCCGCGCACGCCGACCGCTCCCTGACCCGCAGCCCCCTCACCGAGGGCCCGCGGAGCGAGGACGGCGAGGACGGCCGGGACACGGTCCTGGCCGAGGTCGACATCGCCGGCCACACCGTCGCCTACACCTGGCCCGGCACCCTGCCCGAGCCCGTACTCGACGGCTCGCGCGCCCTGTACTCCGAGGTGCTGCCCGGCGTCGACCTGCTGCTGGTCGCCCGCGAGGAGGGCGGCTTCGCCCAGCTGCTCATCGTCAAGAACAAGGAAGCCGCGCAGAGCAAGGCACTGGCCACCGTCGCCTACGGACTGCGCTCGGCCACGGCCGTCTTCCACCACGACGCCGCCACGGGCCGCGTCCTCGTCCAGGACAGGTCCGGCAAGGAACTCGGCTCCATCCCCACGCCGTTCGCCTGGGACTCGGCCGGCCGCGACCCCGAACCCGACGAGGGCAAGGGCACCCCGCGCACCTCGGCCGCCACCCCCGCCGACGTCCTGAAGCTGTCCGGCCTGACGGGCGTCGAGCCCGGCGCCCACAGCGCCCCCATGCCCGTCGCGCTCCAGGGCGACGGCACCGGGAGCGCCCGCCTGGACGTGCGCGCCACGCGGACCGGCCTGTTCACCGACGCCGCCACGCGCTACCCCGTCTTCGTCGACCCCACCCTGAACAGCGGCTGGCTGGGCTGGACCGTGGCCTACAAGCCCTACCCCAACACCAGCTTCTGGAACGGCACCAACTTCTCCTCCGGCACCTCCGACGCCCGCGTCGGCCACGAGAACGAGACCGGCGGCACCGCCCGCTCGTTCTGGCGGATGAACTACAGCAGCAGCCTCAAGGGCGCCACGATCTCCTCGGCGAAGTTCAAGATCCTGAACAACCACTCCTGGTCCTGCACCACGCGTGAGTTCCAGTTCGCCCTGACCGGGGCCATCTCCTCCGGTACGACGTGGAACAAGCAGCCGGGCTGGTCCACCGTGCAGGACAAGAAGTCCTTCGCGCACGGCTGGTCCTCCAGCTCGTGCCCCGACGACTACGAGGACTTCGACGTCAAGAACGCCGCCCAGAAGGGCGCCGACAGCGGCTGGTCGAACATCACGTTCGGGATGCGGGCCACGACCGAGTCGGACGTGCAGACCTGGCGCAAGTTCAAGGCGACCAGCGCCACGATGGAGGTCGTCTACAACCGGCCACCCTCCGAGCCCACCGGCGGCAAGACCACGCCCGGCGGCACCTGCTCCGTCGGCGGCTCGGGCCTGACCATCGGCAAGACCAACGTCGTGCTGTCGGCCACCGCCAAGGACCCCGACGGCAACCTGAGCAAGCTGCGCTTCCGCTTCTGGAAGACCGGTGGCACGGTCCCGGCCGGCACCCTGGTCGCCACGAACTCCAGCGGCGCCGCCACGGTGACCATCCCCGCCACCTTCCCGCTGGAGGACAAGGCCACCTATTCGTGGGACGTGCGCGCGGAGGACTCCGGCGGCCTGGTCTCCTCGTACTACCCGCCGGGCGACGACCCCTGCCGGCTCAAGATCGACGCCAGCGCACCGCCCCAGCCCGCCGTCGACAGCGACGTCTTCCCCGAGGCCACGCCCGACGGGCAGACCTGGGCCACGGTCAAGTTCGGCGGCAAGGGCGCGGTGACCTTCAGCGCCACGGGCGCGGCCAAGTTCCGCTGGTCCATCGAGGGCAACAACCCCGTCGACGTCACCGCGGCGAACGGGGCCGCCACCGTCAGCGCGCTGTCTCCCGCGCACGCCGGCCCCAACACCCTTCAGGTGTACGCGTACGACGCCGTCGGCAACGCCAGCAAGCGCACCGACTACACCTTCTTCGTGCCGCCGCGGGACACGGCGGACGCTCCCATGGACGCCACCGGTGACGCCCTGCCCGACCTGCTGGTGGTCAACGCCGACGGCAACCTGCGCAACTGCGTAGGCGGCGTGGACGGCGACCTGTACAACTGCCTCACCGCCTCCTACGACGGTGCCAAGAAGACCGACCCGAAGGGCTACTGGTACGACCCGGCCACCGGCAAGGCCGCCCTGATCGCCCACTACCAGGACACCTACCCCGGCGACGGCGCCACCGACCTGTTCGCGGTCTCCCCGGACGGCCGGTTCTGGCTCTACCCGGGCGACGGCTACGGCAGCTTCGACGTCACCCAGCGCCTGGAGGTCCGCCTCCCGTCGAACGCCCCGGCGCCCTCGACCTGGACCCAGATCAAGGCCGTCGGCGACATCACCGGCGACAAGCTGCCCGACCTCGTACTCCGGGCCGGCACCCAGCTGTGGACGCTGTCGGGCTACACCGGCGCGACCTTCCGGGCGGCCACCCTGATGAACGACGACTCCTGGGGCCGCCGCGAGGTCGTCAACGTCGCCGACATCAGCGGCGACAAGACGCCCGACCTGCTGTGGCGCAACCTGGACAGCGGCAGCATGTACCTGCGCCAGGGCAAGCCCGGCTCGGTCGGCGGCAGCGTCGACCTGAAGTCGCTCATGCTGGCCGCCGACTCGGCGACCGGCGACGACGAGCCGTATGGCACCAACTGGTCGCAGGCCGGCGTCCCGACGGCCATCGGCATCCCGGACGTCTCCGGCGACGGCATCCCCGACATCTGGGCCCGCCTCGCCTCGGACGGCTACACCCGGATCTACCACCCGTCCCGGACCAACACCAACGCAGCGGTACGGACCGTCCTGACGGTCAACTGGAACACGATCAAGGCGTTCGGCTGACCCGTACGGCACACCGCACACCGACCGGGCCCCGGCCACCCCTTGAAGGGGTGGCCGGGGCCCGGTCGCAGCCGCGCCGGCAGGCACGACAGCGGGCATGACGGCGGCCATGACGCACTGCCGGACGACGGAGGCCGCGTTGTAGAGTAATGGCGCCTTTGACCTGCGACGAGCGGGCAGAGAGCCGACTCTAGGAGCACAGAATGCTGCGCACCATGTTCAAGTCCAAGATCCACCGCGCCACCGTCACCCAGGCCGACCTGCACTACGTGGGATCGGTGACCATCGACGCGGAGCTGCTCGACGCCGCCGATCTGCTGCCCGGCGAACTGGTCCACATCGTGGACATCACCAACGGGGCCCGGCTGGAGACGTACGTGATCGAGGGGGAGCGCGGGTCGGGGGTGGTCGGGATCAACGGCGCGGCGGCGCATCTGGTGCATCCCGGTGATCTGGTGATCATCATCAGCTACGCCCAGGTGACGGACGCCGAGGCACGGGCGCTGGAGCCGAGGGTCGTGCACGTCGACGCGGATAACCGGATCGTGGCGCTGGGCGCCGACCCGTCCGCGCCGGTGCCGGGCTCCGGCCAGGAGCGCAGCCCGCAGGCCGTCGTACCGGCCTGACCAGCGGTCCACCGCGGACCCCGTGACGAGGAGCTTGCCGATGAGCGATGTCGAGATCCGCGACGACCGGCCGGCCGGTCGCCTGGAGGCGGTCGCGAGCGGGGAAGTGGTGGGTCGTATCGAGTACTTCGTCCTCGACTCGCCCGCGCCTGCCCTGGTCCCCGTGCACACGGTCGTGGAGCCGGCCCACGAGGGCGAGGGCATCGCGGGCTCGCTGGCGCGCGAGCTGTACGCCGTCGCCCGGCGCGAGGACGCCGCCGTGGCGCCGCTGTGCCCGTACGTCGTCCAGTGGGCCGAACGCCACCGCGACCAGGCCCCGGAGCCCGGCGCCGGGCTGCTGGAGGCCGCGCGGGAGTGGCTCGCGGTACATCCGGGTCGGTTTTGAGCGGTACTCCGGCAGCGGCTGGAGCCGGATCTCGTGACCCGGTACCGGCCGGGGCCGGCGCTCCGGTGTCGGCCGGGGCTGGTGTTCCGGTGTCGGCCGGGGCCGGCGCTCCGGCGTCGGCCGGAGCTGGTGTTCCAGGGCTGGTGGGAGCCGCCTCCCCGCCCGTGCTCGTCCTCCTGCGCACCTCGCCCGTGCACGTCCCCGTCTTCGACGTCCTGCGTGACGAGGACCATCCGCGGCTGCGGCACCTCGTCGACGAGGAGCTGCTGCGCCGGGCCCGGCGGGACGGGCCCGGGGCGGTGGCCGGTGAGGTGCGGGCGGCGGTGGAGGGGGCCGCCGCCGAGGGGGCGCGTGCCGTGCTGTGCACGTGCTCGACCATCGGCGGTGTGGCGGAGGCGGCCGGGGGCGGGGCCGGGGTGGCCGTGCTGCGGGTCGATCGGCCGATGGCGGCCGCGGCGGTGGCCGCCGGGGCCCGGGTGGTCGTGGCCGCCGCGGTGGAGAGCACCCTCGGCCCGACCGCCGCACTCGTCGAGGAGGAGGCCCGTCACGCGGGCCGGACCGTCTCGATACGTCGTCTGCTCGTTCCCGGTGCCTGGGCGCTCTTCGAAGCCGGTGACGCCGAGGGGTACGCGCGGGCCGTGGCCGACGCGGTCGACTCCGTCACGGACGCCGACGTGATCGTCCTCGCCCAGGCGTCCATGGCCCCGGCGCAGGGGCTGGTGACGGCCTCCGTCCCGGTCCTGTCCAGCCCGCGCCCCGGACTCGCCGCGGCGGCGCGGGCGGTGGGAGCGGTACGGACGGAGCAGGCCGCGGAGCCGGCTCGTGGCCGCGGCGCAGGATGAGCCCGGCCGGGTCCTCGTCCTCGCGCCGCCGGGTGACTGGCCGCGCGGGTGCCGGGTAGGCGGGGGAGTAGTCCAGAGCCGACGCCGATCCACTCGGCCGATCCAGCCGCCGGAGGACGCCATGACGAGTCCCTACCCCGACCCCGTACCGCCGTCGCCCACCCCGGGCCCCGGGCCGAGTCCCACGCCGGGACCCGACCCCCAGCCTCCGCAGCCGTACCCCGACCCCGTCACGCCCGAGCCGCCCCCGGCTCCCGGGCCGCCGGTACCGGGCCCGGAGCCGACTCCTCAGCCGCCGGCCCCCGGCCCGCCGCCCGTGCCGGGACCACCGCCGGGCCCCGGGCCGACCCCGCCGTCCCCGGACCCCGAGCCGCAACGGCCGACCCCTGAGCCCTCGCCGTCCCCGATCCCGCCGGGCCCGGAGCCGGTGCCGAGCCCCGAGCCGGGACCGCCCCTGACCTGATATGACGTGAGACCGGGGGCGGTCCCTGGGTTCCGCTCTGCGGTGACCCGAGGACCGGCCCCCGGGGTCCCGCTTTTCCGTGACCCGAAGGCCGCCCTCCTGGGTCCCGCTACGCCGTGACCTCCGAGCGGTCCCCGCCCCACAGCGTGTGGAAGGTGCCGTCGCGGTCCACGCGCCGGTAGGTGTGCGCGCCGAAGAAGTCGCGCTGGGCCTGGGTGAGGGCCGCGGGCAGGCGTTCGGCGCGCAGGGCGTCGTAGTAGGCGAGGGCCGCGGCGAAGCCGGGGGCGGGCACGCCCTGGCGGGTCGCGGCGACCAGGACCTCGCGCCAGTCGTCCTGGGCCGCCGCGATCTCCTGGGCGAAGGTGTCGTCGGACAGCAGGCTCGGCAGGTCCGGCCGGGCGTCGTACGCGGACCGGATGCGGTCCAGGAAGGCCGCGCGGATGATGCAGCCGCCGCGCCAGATCGCGGAGATCGCGCCGAGGTCGATGTCCCAGCCGTACTCCTCGCTGCCCGCCGCGATCTCGTGGAAGCCCTGCGTGTACGAGACGATCTTCGAGGCGTACAGCGCCTGCTCCACCCGGTCCGCGAAGGCCGCCGCCTCCGACTCGGACAGCGCGGACGCCTTCGGGCCGGCCAGGGAGCGCGAGGCATCCCGCAGCGCCGCGTGCCCGGACAGGGAGCGCGCGAAGACCGCCTCCGCGATGCCCGAGACCGGCACCCCGAGGTCCAGGGCGATCTGCACGGTCCAGCGGCCGGTGCCCTTCTGCTCGGCCTGGTCCACCACCACGTCCACGAACGGCTTGCCCGTCGCCTCGTCCACGTGCGACAGCACCTCGGCGGTGATCTCGATCAGGTACGAGTCGAGCCGCCCGGTGTTCCAGGTGCGGAAGATGTCCGCGATCTGCGCGGGGGAGTACCCGGCCACCTCGCGCAGCAGCTGGTACGCCTCGCCGATCAGCTGCATGTCGGCGTACTCGATGCCGTTGTGGACCATCTTCACGAAGTGACCCGCGCCGTCCGGGCCCACGTGGGTGACGCAGGGCGCCCCGTCCCGCGCCTTCGCGGAGATCTTCTCCAGCATCGGGCCCAGCGACTGGTACGACTCGGCCGAGCCGCCCGGCATGATGCTCGGCCCGTGCAGCGCGCCCTCCTCGCCGCCGGAGATGCCCGTGCCCACGAAGTGGATGCCCTGCTCGCGCAGCTCCCGCTCACGGCGCCGGGTGTCCGCGAAGTGCGCGTTGCCGCCGTCGATGATCATGTCGCCGGGCTCCAGCAGCGGCGCGAACTCCTTGATCACCGCGTCCGTCGGTTCGCCCGCCTTGACCATGACGACCAGGCGGCGCGGCCGCTCCAGCGCCGCCACGAAGTCCTCGGGGCTCTCGGTCGCGACGAAGTCGCCCTCCTCGCCGAAGTCCTTCACCAGGGCCTGGGTGCGGGACGCCGTCCGGTTGTGCAACGCGACCGTGTAGCCATTGCGGGCGAAGTTCCGGGCGAGATTGCGGCCCATGACCGCGAGTCCGGTGACACCGATCTGGGCTGTGGTGCTGGTGCTGCTCATACCGCGTGCTCCTCGAAGATCTGAGAGATCCGATCGATCGCGTGTTTTTGCCGTACCGTGCTGTGCCACCATCCTGACGTGCCCGTACGGCGACCGCACATCCGGGTCCCGCGCCCTCTCCTGCGCCCGCAGCGGGCCCGCGTCTCAAGACCGACGCCGACGATCTGGCCAACGTAAGCCTTTTACCGGCCACTTGGGGTGCGCAAGCGGCCGATAGGCGTCTTGCCACGGCTCGTTCGGGGCGCTTACTTTTTCCCCTCCTGACGCATGGCGAGGGGGCTAGACATGGCCGCACGCGGCCGGCACCGCCGGTATCAGCCGAACAGGATCAATCGCGCCTCACTGACCGTCACGGCGGGCGGCGCCGGCATGGCCATCCCGCTGATCGGCGCGGGCGCCGCGCACGCGGCCGACGTGTCCACCTGGAACAAGGTGGCCGCCTGCGAGTCGAGCGGCGACTGGAGCGTCAACACCGGCAACGGCTACTACGGCGGGCTCCAGTTCACCCGTTCCACCTGGGACGCTTACGGCGGCGCGCGGTACGCGGCACGCGCGGACCTCGCCACCCGGGACCAGCAGATCGCCGTCGCCGAGAAGGTGCTCGCCGGACAGGGGCCCGGCGCCTGGCCGGTGTGCTCGGTGCGGGCCGGTCTCACGCGCGGCGGCGCGGAGCCCGGTGTGCGTCCCGACGGCGGGGCGGCGCGCCCCGTGCGGTCCGCCAGGAGCGGCGGCACGGGCGCGAGGGACGGCTCCGACCAGGGCGGCCGGACCGTCCGCAGCGTCCGCGACGTCAAGCCGCAGACCACCCCGCAGTCCCGGGCCGGCACCGCCGAGATGTACACGGTGGTCCACGGCGACACCCTCTCCGGGATCGCCGGCGAGCACCATGTCCCGGGCGGCTGGCACCAGTTGTACGCCGCCAACCGCGCCACCGTGGGCGACGACCCCGACCTGATCCTGCCCGGCCAGCGGCTCAGCCTGCGCACGGCGCACCCGGTGCCGCTGCCCCGCAAGGAGAGTTCCCACGCCACCCGCCCGGCGGCCAAGGAGAAGGCGAAGGCGAAGCCCGCCGCGCAGTCCCGGACCAAGCGGTCCGCCCCGCCCCACTCCGCCGCGCCCACCCTGGTCGCCCCCGTACAGGCTCCGATCGGCACGGGCTACCGGGAGAGCGGCTCCCACTGGTCGAAGGGCTACCACACCGGCGTCGACTTCCTGGTGCCCACCGGCACGACCGTGCACGCGGCCGCGGCGGGCCAGGTGGTCACCGCCGGCTGGGGCGGCTCCTACGGCTACCAAGTGGTGATCCGGCACGCCGACGGCCGCTACACCCAGTACGCGCACCTCTCCGCGATCTCCGTGCGGGACGGGCAGTCCGTCACCGCCGGGCAGCGCGTCGGCCGCTCCGGTGCCACGGGCAACGTGACCGGCCCGCACCTGCACTTCGAGGTGCGCACCGGGCCCGGCTTCGGCACCGACATCGACCCGCTGGGCTATCTGCGGGCCGGCGGCGTCAGACTCTGACCGTCGTCCGGCGGCGCCGTCCGGGGACCGGCAGCACCACGGGCAGCGGGACGTACGGGACGCCGCAGGCCGGCCCGGCGAGGAGCGGGACGCCGTGGAACGCGTCGGCCCCGGGCGGGCGTTCGCCGCTCCCCGCCGGGACCGTCGTCTCTTTCCGGGGTGCCGGTACGGCGGGCACGAGACCGTCCACCGGCACCGGCACCGGCGTCGCCGTCGCTTCCACCTCCACCGACGCCTGCGCGGGGACACGGACGATCGGCGGCACCGCCGCCAGGCCCCCGCCCGGCCCCGGCCGCGAGTCCTCGCCCTCCGGCGGCTCCCCCTCTTCGGGAGTCCTCTCCCCGGGCGTCTCCCGGGTCGCGGCCTCCGCGCTCGTGCGCTCGATCCGTTCCGTGGTCAGCAGGATCAGGCCGCCCGCGGCCACCACGGCGCAGGCCAGGGCCGCCACGGTGCCCGTGGTGCCGTAGCGGAAGGTCTCGCCGAACAGCGTGATGCCGACCGCGGCCGCCGCCACCGGGTTCGCCACCGTCAGCGTGGCCAGCGGGGCGGCGAGACCGCCGCCGCGGTACGCCGCCTGCGACAGCAGCACGCCCGCCGTGGCCAGCACGCCTATCACCGCCAGCGACGGCAGGTCCGCCGCCGTGATCCCCTCGCTCCAGTCGACCGCGACCGTCTTGGTGAACACCGAGGACATGCCGAAGGCGATGCCGGAGCCGACGGCAAGCAGCACGCTGCGCACCGCCGGATGCCGGTGCGCGGCGCGGCCCGCCACCGTCAGCGCGAGCACCGCGCCGCCGGTGACCACGGTCAGCGCCACCCGCTGACCGCCGTCCAGCGACTGGGCGTGGGACGCCCCCACCAGGGACAGCAGCCCCGCCAGGCCCACCGTCGCCATGACCGCGCCGCGCCACGCGGCGGCGCCCGCCCGGCGGCCGACCAGGAGCGCCGCCATGGGCAGCGCGAACACGATGGTCAGGGCGCCCAGCGGCTGCACCAGGCTCAGCGGCCCGTACGCCAGCGCCACCACGTGCAGCACGGCGCCCAGGCCGTTCAGCGCGACGGCCGCCCACCAGGCCGGCCGGCGCAGCGGCGCGTACCGCTCGCCGGGCGCGGACACCGCCACCTGCTCCTGCACGATGGCGCCGCCGGCGTACGCGACGGCCGACACCAGCGACAGCAGCACGGACAACGCGAGGGCGCTCATGAGCTGCTGCTCCTCTGCGGGAGGCGGGGGCTGCGGGCCCGGCGCGGCGAACGGACGGCTTCCATGGTCAACACCCTGCCCTGCGGAATCCTTCCCGTCGTCGTCCCTGAGCACCCTCTGCGTCATACTGCCGATGGAGTACGGTCCCCGCCGTGTCCTCCCCTGGGTGGGCGCCGCCCGGCGGATACTCCGGGGGCACCCTCAAGGGCCCACCTCCCTTGATTCCGGGCCGCCTTGGCGCTCGGCGGCACCGGCTTGGTAGTACTGCCTCCCGTGGAACCCGACGCCGACCTCGCCGCCCTCCGCCGCCTCGGCGGTTTCTTCGTGCTGCGCACGGGCGAACCCCCGCCCGCCCCCGCCCCGCTGCCCACCCTCGCCGACGCCTACGCCGACCCTGACGGCATCCCCGCTCCCACCGGCCCCGCGGGCCCCGCCGATCCGCCCGACCCTCTCTCCGTCCGGGTCCGCCGGGTCGCCGCCGGCATCCGCGCCCCCGAGGCGAGGGTGGCCGCCTCCGTGGCGCACCTGGGGCTCGCGGCCCGGCTGTGGTCGGCCGCGCTCGGCTGCGCCGTGCTGTACGGCCGGGTCCCCGGCCTCGACCCGTGCCTGCTGCGCTGGGACCCCGCGGGCAGCGCCCCCGACGACCTGTGGCTGACCCGGGTGCGTACCGTGCCGGCAAACGCGGACACCCTGGCGGCCACCGTGCTCCTCGGCCACCTGGAACCCCTGGCGGCGGCCCTGCGGGCCCGGTACCGCCTCGCGCCCGGCCTGCTGCGCGGCAACGCGGCCTCCGCGCTGGCCGGCGCGGCCCGGCAGGCCGAGCGGTGGGCGCGCGACGAGGGCCGCCCCGAGACGGGCGAGCGGGCCCGGGAGCTGGCCGCGCGGCTGCTCGGCCACCCGCTGCTCGCCGGGGCGGGCACCCTCGGCCCCGGCGGCTTCCGGCGGCGCAGCTGCTGCCTGTACTACCGGGTGCCGGGCGGCGGGGTCTGCGGCGACTGCTGCTTCCGGCGGCCCCCGCGCTCTTCCGCGCGCGCCGGATCGGGGTGACCATGAAGGCGAGCGGCGGACAGTGCCGGTGAACCGCGCCGGTGCCCGCCACCGCCGCCTGGATCAGGGAGTTGCGGGTGCGAGTGGGATTGCTGACCCGGGAGTTCCCGCCGGATGTGTACGGCGGCGCGGGCGTCCATGTCGAGTTCCTGGCGCGGGAACTGCGGCCGCTCGTCGACCTGGAGGTGCACTGCTGGGGCGAGGCGTCCTCCGCGGACCGGTCGGCCGGCGTGGTGCGCCACCGGCCCTGGCCGGTCCTGGACGGCGCCAACGACGCTCTGCGGACCTTCTCCGTCGACCTCGCCATGACCGCCGCCCTCCAGGGCCGCGACCTGGTGCACTCCCACACCTGGTACGCCAACCTCGCCGGCCACCTCGGCAAGCTCCTGCATGGCGTGCCGCACGTGATGACCGCGCACTCCCTGGAGCCGCTGCGCCCCTGGAAGGCCGAACAGCTCGGCGGCGGTTACGCCCTGTCCGGCTGGGCCGAGCGCACCGCGATCGAGGCCGCCGACGCCGTCGTCGCCGTCTCGGCCGCCATGCGCGAGGACATCCTGGGCTGCTACCCGGCCCTGGACCCGGCCCGCGTGCACGTCATCCACAACGGCATCGACACCACTCTGTACCGGCCCGACCACGGCACCGCCGCCCTTGAGCGGATCGGCCTCGACCCGGACCGCCCCTTCGTGCTGTTCGTCGGCCGGATCACCCGGCAGAAGGGCGTCCCGCACCTGCTGCGCGCCGTCCGCGGCATCGACCCGGCCGCGCAGGTCGTGCTGTGCGCGGGCGCCCCCGACACCCCCGAGATCGACCAGGAGTTCCGGGAGCTGTACCAGGAGCTGAGCCGGGTGCGCGCGGGCGTGTACTGGATCCCGCAGATGCTGCCGCGCCCGGACGTGATCCAGCTGCTCACGCACGCCGCCGTGTTCGTCTGCCCCTCGGTGTACGAGCCGCTCGGCATCGTCAACCTGGAGGCGATGGCCTGCGGCACGCCCGTCGTGGCCTCCCGGGTGGGCGGCATCCCCGAGGTGGTCGACGACGGCCGTACCGGGCTGCTCGTCGACGCCGGCGACGGCTTCGAGGCGGGCCTGGCCCGCGCCCTGGACGCGGTGCTCGGCGATCCGGCGGCGGCCCGCCGGATGGGCGAGGCCGGGCGCGAGCGGGCGGTGACCGAGTTCGGCTGGGACGCCGTCGCGCGGCGCACCGTGCGGCTGTACGAGGAGATCCTCAAGCAGGCTTAGTCCGCTCTGCCCGGGGGCAGTAGTGGTTCAACCGGGTGAGGGGAGCGGCCATGCGTCGTGGTGGACCTTCGGTCCTCGGAATCGTCCTGGCGGGCGGCGAGGGCAAACGCCTGATGCCCCTGACGGCGGACCGCGCCAAGCCCGCGGTCACCTTCGGCGGCACCTACCGGCTCGTCGACTTCGTCCTGTCCAACCTCGTCAACGGCGACATCCTGCGTGTCTGCGTGCTGACCCAGTACAAGTCGCACTCGCTGGACCGGCACATCACGACCACCTGGCGCATGTCCAGCCTGCTCGGCAACTACGTCACCCCCGTCCCGGCCCAGCAGCGCCTGGGCCCCCGCTGGTACCTGGGCAGCGCCGACGCGATCCTCCAGTCGCTCAACCTCGTCCACGACGAGGAGCCCGAGTACGTGGCGGTCTTCGGCGCCGACCACGTCTACCGGATGGACCCGCGGCAGATGCTGAGCCAGCACATCGAGGGCGGCGCGGGCGTGACGGTGGCCGGCATCCGGGTGCCGCGCGCCGAGTCGTCGTCGTTCGGGGTGATCACGCCCGGCTCGGACGGGCAGACCGTCGAGCGCTTCCTGGAGAAGCCGGCCGACCCGCCGGGCCTGCCCGACGACCCCGACTACGTCTTCGCGTCCATGGGCAACTACGTCTTCACCACCAAGACGCTGATCGAGGCGCTGCACCGGGACGCCGAGGACCCGAGATCGGTGCACGACATGGGCGGCTCGATCCTGCCCCAGCTCACCGAGCGCGGCGAGGCCCAGCTGTACGACTTCAGCGCCAACCACGTGCCCGGCGAGACCAGCCGCGACCAGGGCTACTGGCGGGACGTGGGCACGCTCGACGCGTACTACGACGCCCATATGGACCTGATCGCCGAGCGCCCCGCCTTCAACCTGTACAACCGGGACTGGCCGATCTACACCCACTCCAACCAGCTCTCCCCGGCCCGCTTCAACGCGGGCGGCATCGCGGGGGAGTCCATCATCAGCGCGGGCTGCCTGATCCGCGGGCAGGTCACCCGCTCGGTGCTCTCCCCGGGCGTGCGGGTGGACCCGGGCGCGGTGGTCCAGGGATCGGTGCTGCACGACAACGTGCGCATCGGCCGGGGCGCGGTGGTGCGCGGCGCCGTCCTGGACAAGAACGTCGAGGTGCCGCCCGGCGCGACGATCGGCGTCAACCCGGAACGGGACGCGGAGCTGTACACGGTGTCCAAGGGCGGGGTGATCGCCCTGGGCAAGGGCCAGCGAGTGCCGTAGGCCGCCGGGGAGACCGCCGCTCAGCCGGTCAGCGGCGGGAAGTGGTTCAAGGTGACCGCGCTGGCCCGGCGCACGTCGTCGGCCGGGCTGAACTGCACGTACTCGGTGCCCGGCGCGGTGTGCACGGGGACGTGCCCGGGCGGGGCGTAGAACGCCTCCCCGGCCTCGTACACCTCGTCGTGGTCGGGGTAGCGCAGCATCAGCTCGCCCTGGAAGACGTAACCCCAGTGCGGGCACTGGCAGCGGCCGTCGGGCAGGTCCCTGAGCAGCGCGGTGAGGTCGACGTCCGCGCGGTAGCTACGGAAGTCCACCGTGTAGGGGTCGAGGTCCTCGGACTGCTCGACGACCGGGCCGTAGTCGCCGCCCTGGGTGGCGGTGCGCCGGGAGACCTTGGGCATCCGGTTCACTTCCCTTCCGCGAAGGAGGCAGGACCGCGGTGGTGCGCGGGAGACGGGAGTGACGCCCCCATGGTGCGCGCCCGCCGAGCGCCCGGTCCACTTGGATCTCCCGCCGGGCGGGGCGCCGCGCCGCGACGCGTGCGGCGCGACACTCGCGGGATGCCCGGCTGACCGGCCCCCAGACGTGATCATGCAGGCAATGACGTCTCCCTGGGAGGTCTTCCTGCATGAGATGGACCCGGCGCCTGCGCCTGTGCGTGACGGGGGCGGTGGCAGTGTCCGCGCTGACCGCCGCTCCCGTCGCCGCACGGGCCGCCGCACCCCGCGACGCCCGGCTCACCGACCTGGTCAACCCGTTCATCGGCACCGCGAACGAAGGCAACACGTTCCCCGGCGCGGCCGTGCCCTTCGGCATGGTGCAGTTCTCCCCTGACACCGGTCACAGCACCGGTTACGACCACTCCCAGAACCACATCCGCGGCTTCTCCCTGGTCCATCTCTCCGGCGTCGGCTGCCGCATCGGCGGTGACCTGCCGGTGCTGCCGACCACCGGTGACGTCAGCCGTACGGACTACGCGAAGTACGCGGCGGGCTTCCGGCACGAGGACGAGCGGGCCAGCCCCGGCTACTACCGGGTCGGCCTGGACTCGGGCATCGCGGCCGAGCTGACGGCCGGCGTGCGCACCGCCGTGCAGCGCTACACCTTCCCCGCCACCGACAAGGCCAACGTGCTGCTCGACGCCGGGCAGGCGCTGCACCGCACGACCGGCGCGCAGGTGGAGATCCTCGACGACCGCACCGTGCGCACCGCCATCACCGGCCGGGGCTTCTGCAAGGACACCGTCCCGTACACGGTCTACACGATCACCCGTTTCGACCGGCCCTTCACCGCGTACGGCACCTGGGACGGCCCGACGGTCACCCCCGGCGCGCGCACCGGGCACGGCGGCGCCTACCTCCGGTTCGACACCACCCGCGACCGCACGGTGGAGGCGACCACCGCGCTGTCGTACGTGGACGCGGCCGGCGCCGCGGGCAATCTGCGCGCCGAGGGCGGCCGTCCGTTCGACACGGTCCGCTCGGCGGCCCGGCGGTCCTGGGAACGGCGGCTCGCGGACGTCCGGGTGAGCGGCGGCGACGCCACCCGCCGCCGTACCTTCTACTCGTCGCTGTACCGGTCCTTCCTCGCGCCCAACGTCGGCAACGACGCGGACGGCCGCTACACCGGCTGGGACCAGAAGGTGCACCGGGCGCGGGGCTTCACGTACTACCAGAACTGGTCGCTGTGGGACACCTACCGCACCCAGGCCCAGTTCCTCGCCCTGCTCGCGCCCCGCGAGTCCCGCGACATGGCGATCTCCGTGATCCGGGTGGCCGAGGAGAGCGGCTGGCTGCCCAAGTGGGGCTACGGCACGGTCGAGACGAACATCATGACCGGCGACCCGGTCACCCCCTACCTCACCAACGCCTTCCAGCAGGGCCTGCTCAAGGGGTACGAGGAGCGGGCGTACCGCGCCCTGAAGAAGAACGCCGACGGGGTGCCGCCCGCCGGCTCCCCGGCCGTGGGCCGGGACGCCAACCCGGACTATCTCAGCCGCGGTTACGCCCCCTACATCCCGGGCCACGAACCCGCGAAGGCCGGTCACTCCGACTACGCCTTCGGCGCCTCGGCGACCCTGGAGTACGCCCTGTCGGACGCCATGCTCGCCCAGATGGCCCGCGCCCTGGGCCACCGCGAGGACGCCGGCCGGTACACGGCCCGCTCCCGCAACTACCGGCACCTGTTCGACCCCTCCACGGGCTTCTTCCACGCCCGCGACACCACCGGCTCCTTCACCGGGCCGTGGAGCCCGGCGCAGAGCGTGGGCTTCCACGAGGGCACCGCCTGGCAGTACCAGTGGCTGGTGCCGCAGGACCTGCCCGGCGTGGTGGACCTGATCGGCGGCCGGCGCCCGGCCAACGAACGGCTGGACGAGTTCTTCGCCTACGACCAGCTGCTGAAGGACCCCGCGAGGACCGCCCGCGAGGTGTGGGTCACCGGGCCCTACGCCTACTACGACACCGACCGCTACAACCCGCTGAACGAGCCCGACCTGCTCGCCCCGTACACCTATCTGTCGACGGGGCAGCCGTGGAAGACCACCGACGTGGTGCACGCCGCGCTGACCCTGTTCACCGACGAGCCGGCCGGGCTGACCGGCAACGACGACCTGGGCACCATGTCCGCCTGGCACGTGCTGTCGTCCATCGGCCTGTACCCGGTGCAGCCCGGCTACTCCACCTGGGGCCTGTCCACGCCCGTCTTCGACCGGATCGACCTGCGCCTGGACCGCCGCTACCACCCCCGCGGCGCCCTCACCATCACGGCCCCTGGCACCTCCGCGCAGGACCGCTACACCCAGACGGTCCGCGCCGACGGGGTGACCCACGACCGGACGTATCTGACCACCGACGCCCTGCGTTCGCTCAGGACACTGCGGTACACCGTGGGTCCGCGGCCCTCGGCGTGGGGCACCTCGGACCAGGCGGCGCCGCCCGCGCTGAGGTGAGCTGGTGTCCCGTCCCCGCCCCGGGGACGGGACTTTAATCTGCCGTTAACTGTGCGTAACTCGATCGTACTTGACCGTAATCGGCCGGGAGCGGTTGACTGCAGACACACCCACCGTCGACGCGAGGCACGCCATTGACTGCCGACCAGCTCGCTCCCCTGGACCTGGCGTTCTGGAACATCGAGTCCGCCGACCATCCGATGCACCTCGGCGCGCTCGGGGTCTTCTCGGCCCACTCGCCCACCGCCGGGGCGCACGCGGCCGACCTGCTCGCCGCCCGCGCCGCCGCCGTGCCCGGGCTGCGCATGCGCATCCGGGACCTGTGGCGCCCCCTCGACCTCGGCCGGCAGGGCCTGCGCCGGTCGCTGGCCCACGGACTGCGGCAGCCGCTCGGCTTCGGCGGCGCCACCCGCGAGCCCGACCCCTGCTTCGACCCGCTCAACCACGTCCGGCTGCACGCCCCGGCCGCCGACTTCCACGCGGCGGCCGGCCGGCTCATGCAGCGCCCGCTGGAGCGCAACCGGCCGCCGTGGGAGGCCCATGTGCTGCCCGGCGAGGACGGCGTCTCCTTCGCCGTGCTGTTCAAGTTCCACCACGCCCTCGCCGACGGCCTGCGCGCCCTCACCCTCGCCGCGGCCATCCTCGACCCCATGGACCTGCCCGAACCGCGCCCGCGCCGCGCCGAACCGCCGAACCGCCCGCTGCCCGACGTACGCCGGCTGCCCGGACTGCTGCGCGGCGCGCTCGGCGACGTCGGCCGCGCTCTGGACATCGGCGCCTGCGTCGCCCGCTCCACCCTCGTCACCCGCTCCACCCCGGCGCTCACCGCCGAGCCCACCGGCACCCGCCGCACCGCCGGTGTGGTCCTCGACATCGACGACGTGCACCTGGTGCGCAAAGCCGTGGGCGGCACCGTCAACGACGTCCTCATCGCGGTTGTCGCCGGCGCCCTGCGCCGCTGGCTCGACGAACGCGGCGAGCCGGTCGAGGGCGTCGCGCCCCGCGCCCTGATCCCGGTCTCCCGGCGCCGCCCGCGCACCGCCCACCCGCAGGGCAACCGGCTCTCCGGCTACCTGATGGAACTGCCGGTCGGCGTGGCCGACCCGCTGCGCCGGCTGGCCGCCGTACGCACCGCCATGGACCGCAACAAGGACGCCGGACCGCACCGCGGCGCGGGCGCCGTCGCGCTGCTCGCCGACCACGTGCCCGCCCTCGGCCACCGGCTCGGCGGCCCCCTGGTCGGGCAGGCCGCCCGGCTCTGGTTCGACATCCTGGTCACCAGCGTCCCGCTGCCCGGCTTCGGACTGCGGCTCGGCGGCCACCCGCTCACCGCCGTCTTCCCCTTCGCGCCGCTCGCCCGCGGCCAGTCGCTGGCCGTCGCGGTCTCCACCTACCGCGGCCACGTGCACTACGGACTCGTCGCCGACGCGAAGGCCGTGCCCGACCTGAACCGGCTCGCCCGCGCCCTGACCGAGGAGGTGGAGACCCTCATCACCGTCTGCGGCCCCTGACCGGCCGTATCCGGTGATCAGCGAGTCGGCGGGTGCCGTCCGTCACGCGTTTGGCCCTGGGCCGTGAAGCTGCCGTAAAATCCCCCGTTCGACAGCGGGCGCGAGTGGGAGCGCCGCGGGAACGACCAGGGAAGCGGCAGCGCGATGACGGTGACAGACCAGGGCTCCACGGCCACGGACGAGGTGGTGTACGCGCCCGGCGGCGAGATCGCCCACGGGCCCGGCATCGACCCGGAGCGGCTCGCCGTCTGCCTCGACGTGCTCCGCGAACTCGACGGCATAGAGGTCGACCACCCGGACGCCGTCGCCGTGCGCCGGGCCACCTCGCACATCTACCGCATGGTCAAGCAGCGCCGCCGCCAGGAGCGCCGGGCCGCCAAGACCGCCCACGACAAGTCGGTCACCGAGGCCACCGCCACCGGCTCGGCGCAGCGCATCGACGACGAGACCGAGGGCATCCTGCCGTCCTCCGTGACGCAGGAGGGCCAGATCGCGGGCATACTCCGGCGCCCGCGCTCCTGCTACGTCTGCAAGCAGCGCTACGTCGAGGTCGACTACTTCTACCACCAGCTCTGCCAGAAGTGCGCCGCCGAGAACCGCGCCCGCCGCGACGCCCGCGCCGACCTGACCGGCAAGCGCGCCCTGCTCACCGGCGGCCGCGCCAAGATCGGCATGTACATCGCGCTCCGGCTGCTGCGCGACGGCGCGCACACCACCATCACCACGCGCTTCCCCAACGACGCCGTCCGCCGCTTCAAGGCCCAGCCCGACAGCGCCGACTGGATCCACCGGCTGAAGATCGTCGGCATCGACCTGCGCGACCCGGCCCAGGTGGTCGCCCTCGCCGACTCGGTCGCCGCCGAGGGCCCGCTGGACATCCTGATCAACAACGCCGCCCAGACCGTACGCCGCTCCCCGCAGGCCTACAGCGAGCTGGTCACCGCCGAGTCGGCGCCGCTGCCCGCCGGTGAGCTGCCCGCGGCCGAGGTGATCGGCACCTTCGGCTCCGGCGCGGTCGCCGCGCTGCCGGGGGCCGGCTCCGGGGCGCTCACCGCCCAGGACGTCACCGACCTGGCCCTGGTGTCCGGCTCGGCCTCCCTGGAGCGGATCGCGGCCGGCACCGCCATCGACGCGGGCGGCCTGGTCCCGGACCTGCACGACACCAACAGCTGGATCCAGACGGTCGACGAGGTCACGCCGGTGGAGCTGCTCGAAGTGCAGCTGTGCAACTCCACGGCGCCGTTCATCCTGATCAGCCGACTGCGTCCGGCGATGGCCGCGGCGGCGGCCCGGCGCACGTACATCGTGAACGTCTCCGCCATGGAGGGCGTCTTCGACCGCGGCTACAAGGGCGCGGGCCACCCGCACACCAACATGGCCAAGGCCGCCCTGAACATGCTCACCCGCACCGCCGCCCAGGAGATGTTCGACAAGGACGGCATCCTGATGACGGCCGTCGACACCGGCTGGATCACCGACGAGCGCCCGCACCCCGACAAGGTCCGCCTCGCCGAGGCCGGCTTCCACGCCCCGCTGGACCTCGTCGACGGCGCGGCCCGCGTCTACGACCCGATCGTGCGCGGCGAGACGGGCGAGGACCTGTACGGCGTCTTCATGAAGGACTACGCGCCGGGCAAGTGGTGAGCGGGCGCGGCCGGTTGGGGTGACCGATGCGGGCGCCTCCGAGTGGGGGGGGGACTGGACCGGGCGCCCGTGGACCGGTCGTGACCGTATCGGGCGCCTCTGGACCGGGAGCGCCTGAGCCGGGTGTGACCGCGTCGGCGGGTGCGGTCGCGGTTCGCGCCCCCCGCCGCCGGTCAGTGGTCGACGGCTCCCCGTCGGGAGGCGCCGGCCGCGACCCGTGCCAGGACCGTCCGCCAGTCCTCCAGGTCACCCGCGCCGGGCCCGCCGTCACCGGGCCCCTGGAGGCGGCACTCCTCGGCGGCCTGGCGCAGGGCCAGGGCGTCCTCGCCGCACGGGCCGCCCCCACCCGCGCCCGCCTGCCGCACCAGCCGGTGGACGCGTTCCCCGAGCAGGCCGCGGACCGCGTCCGCCGCGCGCAGCGCCCCGGCCGCCTCGTCCGCCGGGGCCCCGCCGACCGGGCCCAGCAGCCGGCCGGCGCCCAGGACCAGCGCGGCCACCTGCAGTTCCTTGTCGGCCGGCCGATGCCGGCGCAGCAGCGCGGCGGTGCGCAGGGCGTGGTCGCAGGGATCGGCGGCGCGGCGCCCGTGCCGGACGGGCACGACGGGGCCCCGGCCGGCGTGCAGCAGGTCCATCAGCTCCTCGACACCGCGCAGCTCCATGCGTCAGTTCCTCCCGGGGGACAGCCGGTGCGGTGCGTCAGCACACCATGGCGAGCTTGCGGTCCGGCCAACGGGAACTGAACGACGAGACGCCGTCCGAACGGGTGAATCCCGCAGATTCCGCAGTCGGCATTTGTGGTGACACATCAGCTTGTGAGCAGCCCGCTGAACATGCCTGACAACAGATAGTTACCTGCTTTTTGCAGCCCCATCGAGCAGGGGGCCGCTCATCTGGTTAATCTGGAGCGGACGGACAGCGCGAAGGGGTTCCATCCACACCCACGGTCCGTCCCGGGGCGAGCCGGTGCACAGCGGCCGGCTCGGAGCCTCAGCTGCCGACGCCACCGCGTCCGACCTGTTCGACCCAGCCCCGAGCGGGCGTCCGGCGCGGGAGCGTGGCCCGCGTGAGCGCCCCGAGGGTGACCGACACATAAGGGAGTGCGCGGTGACACCGGAGAAGACGAATCTCGATCAGGGCCCCAGCGAGCGCGCGGAGCGCGCCGGACGGCGGCCCGGGGACCTCGGAAGCCTCGACGTGTGGGCCCGGTCCGCCCCCATCCGGCTGGCCGGTTACGAGGACGACCTCGCCGAGCCGCACATCCTGCCCAGCGTGGACTGACCGGACGGGACCCGTCGAGATCGCCGTCGGCATGGGCGTGCCAGACTCACGCCCATGCTGATCAGAGAAGCCACGGCCGAGGACTGGCCGCGCATCTGGCCCTTCTGGCACCGCATCGTCGCCGCCGCCGAGACGTACGCCTGGGACCCGGACACCTCCGAGGAGGACGCCCGCGCCCTGTGGACGGGCGGCCCCGCCAAGCGGGTCTTCGTCGCCGAGGACGAGGCCGGGACCGTCGTCGGCTCCGCCTTCGTCACCCCCAACTACGGTGGCCCCGCCGCCCGTATCGCCAACGCGGGCTTCATGGTCGACCCCGACCGCACCGGCCGCGGCGCCGGCCGGGCGCTCGCCGAGCACGTCCTCGCGGCGGCCGCCGCCGACGGCTACCGCGGCATGGTCTTCAACGCCGTCGTCGAGACCAACCCGGCCGTGGGCCTGTGGACTTCCCTGGGCTTCACCGTCCTGGGCACCGTGCCGCGGGCGTACGAGCATCCGCGGCACGGCCCGGTCGGGCTGCACATCATGTACAAGGCGCTCTGAGGCCGCCGCCCGGCCGGAAGATCACGTCAGGGGCGCCGTCCGCCGCCATGGGCGCAGCCGCTCCAGCTGCCCGGCCAGGTCCAGCAGCGCGGCCTCCGAGCCGGGGCGGCCCACCAGTTGGACGGCGCAGGGCGCGCCGGAGGGCAGGGTGCCGAACGGCACGGACATCGCGGGCCAGCCGGTCAGGTTCCACGGCGGTGTCATCGGCGTACAGGTGTTGGCCAGGAGGTTGCGCAGCCAGCCGCGCTCGTGCCAGGGCTCGGCCCGTGGGCCGCGGCGCGCCAGCGCCGCGGTGAGCAGCACCTCGTGCTCGGCGAAGAACGGCGCCATCCGCTCGCGCAGCCGCTCCCGCGCGTCGCCCGTGCGCACCCCGCGCTCGAACCGCCGCCCGACGGCGGCGTGCACCCGGGTGCGCCGGGCCAGCAGCCGCGGGTCCAGGCCCGCCGCGTCCACGGCCGTGCCCGCCGTCCAGTGCCGCACGGCGGTCAGCCCCAGCGAGGCCGGGTAGGGCGGGTCGGCGCGCCGGACCCGATGGCCCGCGCCCGCCAGCAGCCGGGCGGCGTCCCGGACGGCGACGGCGTACGGCCTGGTCACCGTCACCCCGGTCAGCGGACTGCGCAGGGAGGCGGCGACGGTACGGGCGGGCGCCCCCGCCTCGCAGGTCCCGGAGGTCTCGGAGGCCATGGGGGCCATGGGGGTCTCGGGCGTTCCGGGGACGTCGGGTGCTGCCTCGGTGCCGGTCAGGACCGCCAGCATCAGGCGGACATCCTGGACCGTCGTGGCCAGCGGGCCGTTCTCCGAAAGGCCGAACCAGTCGCCGTGGCCGATGCCCGCCGGGACCACGCCGCGGCCCGGCTTGATGGTGACCAGGCCGCAGTGGGCGGCCGGTATGCGCAGCGAGCCCATGCCGTCGTTGCCGAGCGCGAGCGGGACCATCCCGGCGGCCACCGCCGCCGCGCTGCCGCCCGAGGAGCCGCCCGCGGTGCGGGTGGTGTCCCACGGGTTGCGGGCGGTGCCGTGCACGCTCTCCGTGGTGCCGAAGACGCACAGTTCGGGCACGTTGGTCAGGCCCACCACCACCGCGCCCGCCGCCCGCAGCCGGGCCACGGTGACATGGTCGTGCGCGGCGGGGGTGTCCGGGGTCGCGGCGGAACCGAGACGGCTGGACTCACCGCGTACCGCCAGATTGTCCTTGACGGCCACCGGCACGCCCGCCAGCGGCAGCCGGTCCAGGCCGGAGCGGGCGCCGACCTCGTCGGCCTCGCGCAGCGCGGCCTCGGCGCGGACGGCCCGGAAGGCGCCGATCCGGCCGTCCAGGCGCTCGATCCGGGCGAGATGCCGGGCCACCACCTCGCGGGGAGTGGCCCGCTTCTCGCGGACGGCGGCGGCGATCTCGGCGGCGCTACGGCCGGCCCAGTCGGTCACGGTGGCGCTCCTCGGTGGGTGCGGGGCGGGTGGGGGCGTACTCGTGAGTACGTAGGAGTACGCAGGGGGAACTGTGCCCGCAGACGGGCCACTTCGTCGAGGGGGGAGGCCGCCGGGCGGCGCGCGGGACCCGCTCCGCTGCACCCGGGGGCGTACGCGCGTAGGCGGCTCGCCCGGGTGGGTCTAAGGTCGGAGGGACAGGACGAGTACGAGGGGAAGTAGTCGGCGATGGCGCAGGACGAGGCCGTGATCGGCTGCACGGGGGAGCTTCTCATCGGCACGCGTGGATCGGCCGGTCCCGGCGAGATCCTGGTGCGGATCAGAGGCGGTTCCGAGACCTTCCTCGCCTGGTCGCAGGAACCGTTGCCGATCGGCGCGACGGTCCTGGTCGTCGAGTCCCGTGGATGCCGTGAGGTCGACGTCATCGAGTGGGCCGACCCCCTGGACCGGTTGCGCGGCGATGCGGCCGACGCAGGCTAAGGAGAAACAAACCATGTTCGGTTACCGCGTTCCCGCCCCCGACGAGGCGATGCTGATCTCGGGCGGCAGGCGGGGACTGGGGGGCGCGCCGTTCCGGGTGGTGACGGGCCACGGCAAGTTCGTGCTGCCGGTCTTCCGCAAGGTCCGCTTCCTCACGCTGTCGATGTGCGAGTCCGAGGTCGTCGAGACCTGTGTGACCAAGCAGGGCATCGCGCTGCACGTGCGTGCCGTCATCGCGTTCAAGGTCGGCAACGACACCGAGAGCATCATCAACGCGGGGCAGCGGTTCCTCTCCGACCAGGACCAGATGTCGGTGCTGACCGGCCGGATCTTCGCCGGCCACCTGCGGGCCATCATCGGCTCGATGACGGTCGAGGAGATCGTCACCGAGCGGCAGAAGCTCGCCGCCGAGGTGCTGGACACCTCCAAGACGGAGATGGCGAAGATCGGCCTGATCGTGGACTCGCTGCAGATCCAGTCGATCGACGACGGCGACACCGGCTACATCGACGCGATGTCCGCGCCGCACAAGGCCGCCATCCAGCGGCAGGCCCAGATCGCCCAGGCGCAGGCCAACCAGGCCGCCGCCGAGGCCGAGCAGGAGGCGGCGCGCCGCCAGGCCGAGTACGCCCGGCAGACCGCCGTGGTGAAGGCCGAGTACTCGGCCGAGGTGGACCGCGCGCAGGCGCACGCGGCGCAGGCCGGTCCGCTGGCGCAGGCGCACGCCCAGCAGGAAGTGCTCGCCGCCCAGACGGAACTGGCCCAGCGCCAGGCCAAGCTGCGCCAGCAGGAGCTGGTGGCGGAGATCGTCAAGCCCGCCGAGGCCGAGGCCGAGCGGGTCCGGGTGCTGGCCGCCGCGGAGGCGCAGCGGATGAAGATCCAGGCCGAGGCCGCGGCGTCCTACGACCGGGTCGCGCTGGACCGGATGCTGATCGACCAGCTTCCGCTGATCGTCAAGGAGGCGGCGGGCGGCCTGTCCGGGGCCAACGTCAACGTCCTCAACGGCGCGGACGGACTCGGCGAGATCGCGGCCGGGCTGGTCGCCCAGGGCCTGACGATCCTGGACTCCGTCCGGCAGAACCTGAACGGCAACAGCGGCAACAATGGCAACAGCGGCGGCAGCGGCAGCGGCGGCAACGGGCAGAACGGCGGCGGAACCTCCGGGCACAACGAGGGCGGCGGCCGCCTCGAACTGCAGGGCCCGACGGCGGCGAAGCCCGAGGACGACGGGCGCGGGACGGGCTCGGGGGCGCGGGAGTCTTGATGCGCTGAGGGGCTGGGCGGGGCGGGGCGGAGAGGGGTGGAGCGGGTGGCGCTGCGGTCGGTTGGAGGCGGGCACGCCCCTGCCCCTCTGCCGTGCCGAGATCGGGGCGGGCAGGCACCTATGCCCTGCCGCGCCGGGACCGCGCGAGGACCGGGACAGCAGCCGCCTGCCACCCGCGTCGGGGGACTGAGCGGGTGGCAGGCGGCCGTGCCGAGGTACCGGTGCGGGCAGCAGGCGACAGGTGACAGGCGACCGGGGCTCAGGCAGCCGAGGCGGCCCGGGTGCTCAGACGCTCAGGACGGCACCTCCGCGCCCTCCGGCCGCGGTACGAGGAAGGACGCGCCGAACGCCGCCACCACGACGACCACTCCGATGAGCATCGCCGTGACGTACCCGCCGGAGGAGTCGCTGCCCGCCGGGCTGCCCGCGACCTGCACGGCGGACAGCAGCGCGAAGCTCAGCCCGGCGCCCAGGCCGAACGCGGCCGAGACGAGACCGGGCAGGAACCCGGGGTTCTCCTTCGGGGCGAGGACGACACCGAGCAGGTTCAGCACGATGTTGGCCACCCCCGCGTACGTCACGCCGAGCAGCACGGTGCAGGCGACCATCACCGGCAGCGAGTGCACACCCACCAGCGCCATGACCGCGATCACCACGGCACTGCCGCCCAGGCCCCAGCGCAGCACCCGCCGGTAGCCGAGGACCGGCGCCAGCCGCCCGGTGAACGGCCCCACGAGCCAGCCCACCAGCGCGAACGGCGTCAGGAAGACCACCGACGCCAGGCTCGAACCCATCCCGAAGCCCACCGCGTCGTTCTGCACGAACGACATCAGTACGCCGTTGACGGTGGCGAAGACGCCGATCAGGGTCAGCAGGGTGGTCAGCAGCGGCGCCCAGGTGGCCCGGCGGCGCAGGTCGGTGATCCGCACCAAGGGGTGCGCACCGCGCCGCTCCACCCGCCAGAACACCGCGAACGCCGCCACCGCCACGACCAGCAGGCCGATGGCCAGCGGCCAGTTCGCCGCGCCCAGCTTCTCCGCCTGGTCGACGGCGACCAGCAGCGCCGCGACGCTCACCACGAGGGGGACCACGCCCGCCCAGTCCATCGGGGTCCCGGCGGACGGCCGCGACTCCGGGCAGCCCACCCGGACCAGCACCGCCGCGAGGACCGCGACCACCGCGATCACCCAGAAGATGCTGCGGTAGCCGTGGTGGTCGGCGAGCCAGCCGCCCACCAGCGCGTCCACCCCGGCGATACCGCCGTTGACGGCCGCGACCATGCCCATCAGCGTGCCGAACCGCTTGGGATCGGTGATCTCGGAGCGCAGCATCAGCAGCGAGATCTGCACGACCGGCCCGCAGGCACCCTGCACGGCCCGCGCGATGTCGAGGACCGCGATGTTCGGTGCCAGCGCCGCGAGCACCGTGCCCACCGCCATCAGTACCAGCATCCACTGCAGGACGCGCTTGCGGCCCACGATGTCGCTGAAGCGGGGCAGGAACAGCGAGAACATCGCGGAGGAGGTGAAGAACACGGTCTGCGACAGACCGGTGTTCGCCTCGTCGGTGTGCAGCTCCCGGGCCATGGTGACCAGGGCCGGGCTGAGCATGCTGGCGTTCAGCTGGAAGGCCGTGCACGCGGCGAGCAGCGCCGTCATCAGCGCCGCCGTCCCGGCCGCCGCCTTTGCCGGCCGGGTCGTCAGGTCAGTGGTCATCGCGCCGTCTCACTTCCGGACCTGGCAGAGCCGGTCGACGAGGAGGTCGGGGAAGGTGCCGTCGGTCTCCAGGACGACGGCCGCGTGGGCGCCGGGCTGCTCCGGGTAGCCGCGGTAGAGGCCGCGGGTGTCCGCGACGAGGGCGCCTCGGGCCGCGCCGTCCGCGGTGTCGACGGTGACGTGCAGGCGCGGGGCGAGCTTGGGGACGACCTCGCCGACGGCGATGCCGGCCGCGAGCGGGTCGTGGCAGGCGGAGCCGCGGAAGGGCAGCGCGGTCTGCTCGTGGAAGGCGAAGTAGAAGTCGAGGATCTCTCCGGCGAGCCGGCTCACCGGCGTGCCCTGGGCGAGCAGCCACTGCCGGTGCGCCTCGGTGAGGTTCTCCCGCATGGTCACGTCGAGCGGGACGAGGGTGAGGTCCCAGCTGGCGGCCAGCACCAGGGCGGCGGCCTCGGGGTCGTTGCCGATGTTGGCCTCGGCGACCGGGCTGATGTTGCCCGGGTGGTGGACGGCGCCGCCCATGACGGTGACGTGGGAGACCAGCTCGGGCAGGCGCGGTTCCTTGCGCAGGGCCAGCGCCAGGTTGGTCAGCGGCGCGGTGGCGAGGATGTGCAGGTCGCCGCCGGCCTCCCGGGCGGTGTCGATGATGAGGTCCACGGCGTGCCGGGGGTCAGGGGCGGCGGCGGGCTCGGGCAGCCGTACGCCGCCGAGGCCGCCGTCGCCGTGCACGAAGCTCGCATCGGCGTTCACGACGCCGCGCAGGGTGGCGTCGGCGCCCGAGGCGACCGGGACTCCGGTGCGTCCGGCGGCCTCCAGCACCTGGAGGGTGTTGAGCGCGGCCCGTTCGGCGCTGGTGTTGCCCGCGACCGTGGTGACCGCGCGCAGATCGACGCCCGGGGTCTGGCACAGGTACAGCAGCGCTACGGCGTCGTCGATGCCGGTGTCGCAGTCCATGAGCAGCGGACGCGATGCGATGACGGACATGTCGTCTCTTTCAGGGAGGCGGGGGCCGACACGGGGAAGTATCGACCGGAGGAACAAGCCCCGTAATTTGTCTGACAACTTTTCGTGAGCTGGCGAGAGGTTATGCACGGCCGCGCGAGGAACACAAGAGCGATCCCGCGCACGTCCCGGAGCGCAGCGTGACGACCAGCCTGCGAGGTGAGACGCGAGCAGCCCCTGTCGGACCGGCCCGCGAGCACCCCCGGACGGCCGCCGCCCCCACGGTCTATCCTGGACCGAGCCGGACACCAGACCGGCCTACATGTCAGACAGATATCGGGAGCTTGGATGCCTCGGCAGGGAGACCGCCGCCACTCACCCCGGGTCGAGCTCTACCAGCGCATCGTCGCCGCGATCGACGACGGCACCTTCCCGCCGGGGGCCCGGCTGCCCTCCGAGCCGGTCCTCGCCGCGCGGCTCGGCGTCAGCCGCCCCGCACTGCGCGAGGTGCTGATCCTCCTCCAGGAGGACGGGGTCATCACCCGCCGCCAGGGTTCCGGCAGCACGGTCAACCAACTGCCGCCCGCGCCCGGCCTGGAGCGCCTGCTGCCCGTCGAGTCACTGCTCGGCCCCGGCGCCGTACGCTGCCGCCGCCTCGGCGTCGACCTGGAGGAACCCACCGACTTCTCCGGCTACCACCTGCGCCTGGCCCCCTCGGCGCGCGCCTGCTTCTGGGAGACGGTCGTCGACGTCGACGGCGTCCCGGCTTGCTTCGCCCACGAGTGGGCGGCCGACCGCACGGACCTGGAGTCCCTGGACCCGGCCCTCGCGACGGCCCTGGACACGGCCCCCGGAACCCCTCTCCCGCCGCCCTCCCAGGGCGCGCCGGACACCCCGGAAGCCCCGGCGACCACCATGCTGGCCGCCTTCCTCGACGCCGCCCCCCGGTCGATGACCGCCCGCAGCACCCTGACCGCCACCATGCTCGGCAAGGAACGCGGCGCCGCCACTTCCCGCCCCCCGGAGACCCCGGCCCTCCTCATCACCCAGACGGTCGCCGTCTCCGGCCACCCCGTCCTGGCCGCGAAATACCTGTTCCCGGCAGGCGCCCCACTGCTGAACCTGGCTCCGCGGCGCTGACGCGGGACGCAGACGCGAGGCGGGACGCAGGCAGGAGCACGGGGCGGGACGCAGGCACAAGCACAGGGCGGGACGCGGACACGCGGCGGGCCCGGCCCGCCCCGGCCGGGCCACCTACTGCGGCCATGCCCACCGTGGCCGGCCTCGCGCCCCTCACACCTCCCGAGCCACCCCCGTACTCTCCCGCTCGATCAGCCGGGGTACCGGGACCCGGACCGTGCGGGCCGGGCCGCCGTCGAGGAGGGCGGTGAGTTCGCGGGCCGCGGTGCGGCCGAACTCCACGCTGTCCCGGGACAGGGCCGACAGCCAGGGCTTGACCATGCGGCACAGGGCCGAGTCCTCCCAGGCCACCACGGAGACGTCCGCCGGGACGGAGAAGCCGAGTTCGGTGGCGGTGGCCACGCCCGCCAGGGCCATCACGTCGTTGTCGTAGACGAGGGCCGTCGGGGGAGTGGGGGAGCCCAGCACCCGGCGGGTGACGGCGGCGCCCTCGGCGTCGGAGTAGTCGGTGGTCACCGACTGCACGCCGGGCAGGCCGCGGCGCGCGGCCTCGGTGCGCAGGGTCCGGACCCGGCGCTCGGTGTGGGCGAGGCCGGCCAGGCCCGCGATGTGCACGATCCGCCGGTGGCCGAGCCCGTACAGGCGGTCCACCACCGAGGCCATCGCGCCGGCGTCGTCCGCCCACACCGTGGACAGGCCCGGGTGGCGTTCGTCGGGCGCGCCGCCGATCACCACGGCCGGCAGGCCCAGCCCGTCGAGCAGGTCCGGGCGCGGGTCGTCGGTGCGCGGGTCCACCACCAGCACCCCGTCCACCCGGTGCTCGGCCCACCATCTGCGGTACACCGCGCACTCGTCGTCCAGGTCTTCCACCACCTGGAAGAGGAGGCCGAGGTGGCGCTCCGCCAGGATCTCCTGGATGCCGGAGACCAGTTGCAGGAAGAAGGAGTCCACGCCGAGCGTGTCCGCGGGCCGGGCCAGCACGAAACCGATCGTGGCCGCGCCCTCGCCGGACAGCGCGCGGGCCGCCGTGCTGGGCCGCCAGCCGAGCTGCTCGGCGACCCGGCGGACCCGGTCGCGGGTGACCTCGGAGACGCCCGGCCGGCCGTTGAGCGCGAAGGAGACCGCGCTCTCGGAGACACCGGCGCGGCGCGCGATGTCCTTCATGGTCGGCCGGCGTGCCGGGGACCGCTTGGCCGGCATGTTCCCCTCATTTCCCCGCAGTGATCGCTAAAGCGCTTGAGTGGTGGAAGCCTAAAGCGCATTAGTACTCGATGGCAAGTACCGAAATCTATGTGCCTGACCTGCACTGATGTGACAGGCGCCGCTTTGGCTGGTCCTAATCCATTGACTTTTTGTGAACTCGGCATGCATGGTCACCTCCGAAACCCGCCGCCGACGCCGCAAGGGAGCCGTGTCACCGTGCCCATATCCCGCAGAGCACTCGCCGCCGCCGTCACCGCCCTCGTCCTGCCGCTGAGTGCCTGCGGCTCCTCCGGCGACGGCGGCTCGACGGACGCCTCCGGCAAGGTCGAGGGCGACATCACCTTCGAGACCTGGAACCTGCGCGCCAACTTCAAGGACTACTTCGACGGCCTGATCGCGGACTTCGAGAAGAAGTACCCGGGCACCCACGTCAAGTGGGTCGACCAGCCCGCCGAGGGCTACGCCGACAAGATCGGCGCGGACGCGGCCGGCGGCACCCTGCCCGACGTCGTCAACGTCTCCCCGGACCTGGTCGCCCCGCTCGCCAAGGCGGGCCTGGCGATGGACCTCGACAAGGCCGCCGCCAAGTACAAGGCCGAGTACCTGCCCGGCGCCTGGGCCGGCCATCAGGTCCCCGGCATGAGCGGCACCTTCGCCTTCCCCTGGTACCTGAACACCGGCCCGCTGTTCTACAACAAGGCCCTGTTCAAGCAGGCCGGCCTCGACGCCGAGAAGCCGCCGAAGACGTACGACGACCTCTTCGGCGACGCCCTCCAGCTGGCGCAGAAGTCCGGCGGCAAGGTCGCCACCCTCGCCAACGTGCCCACCATCGAGGACTTCGGCCGCTACGGCTCCACCCTGATGGACAAGGACGGCACCGGCTTCGCCTTCAACGACGCCAAGGGCGTCGAACTCCTCACCAAGTACAAGCAGTTGTACGACGCCAAGGCCCTCGACGCGCAGGTGCTCACCGCCACCCCCGAGTCGACGGGCAAGAAGTTCCTCACCGGCGCCGTCGCCATGAACCCCGGCAGCGCCCTGGACCTGGACCACTTCAAGACACAGGCGCCGAGCCTGTACAAGAACATCGGCATCACCGACCAGATCACTAGCACCGGCCACGTCAACATGTACGTGATGGGCCTGATGGTGAACGCGAGGACCAAGCACACCCCCGCCGCCGTCGCCTTCGCGCACTACGTCACCGACGCCGAGCACCAGATGTCCTTCGCCAAGAAGGTCGCCATCTTCCCGAGCACCGCCGGTTCGCTGGACGACCCGTACTTCACCAAGGAGGACGGCACCGACGTCACCCGGGTGCGCATCGCCGCCGCCAAGTCCCTGAAGAGCGCGGTCAACTACACGCCCGCGCTGTTCAGCGACCAGATGAAGACCGCGCTGCGCAACGAGGTCGCCAAGGCACTGCAGGGCAAGCAGAGCCCCAAGGACGCCCTCGACAACGCCGTCAAGGCGTGTGACCAGCTCCTGAAGCAGCAGGGATAACGCACCATGCCCACCTCGACCGTCTCCCGGACGCACACCCCGCGCCCGGCCCGGCAGCCCGGCCACCGCCCGGCCGGACGGCGGCCGGCGATCCGAGTACGGCGCCAACTGCCCACCAGCCCGTGGCTGTTCGCCGCCCCCGGACTGCTGGTGACCGGCGCCTTCATCCTGTACCCGTTCGTCTCCACGGTGATCAACGCCTTCACCGACCGCCGCACCCTGCTCCCGGGCCACTTCGTCGGGCTCGCCAACTTCCGCGAGCTGCTGCACGACGACATGTTCTGGACCGGCCTGCGCAACAGCGTGCTCTACATGGCCGGCGTCGTCCCGGCCCTGGTGGTCCTGCCGCTGCTGCTCGCCCTGCTGGTGCAGAAGAACATCCCCGGCATCACCTTCTTCCGGTCCGCCTTCTACACCCCGGTCGTCGCCTCGATCGTCGTGGTCGGCCTGATCTGGGTGTGGCTGCTGGACGAACGCGGCCTGGTGAACTCGCTCCTGGACATGGTCGGGGTGGGCAAGGTCGGCTTCCTCAGCGACCAGTGGCTGCTGCTGCTCAGCGCCATGGCCGTCACGGTCTGGAAGGGCCTCGGCTACTACATGATCGTCTACCTGGCGGCGCTCGCCAACGTACCGCGCGAGCTGCACGAGGCGGCCGCCGTGGACGGCGCGGGAGCGGTACGCCGCTTCTTCACCGTCACCGTGCCCGCCGTCCGCTCCACCATGGTCCTGGTCGCCGCGCTCTCCTCGGTCGCCGCCTTCAAGGTGTTCTCCGAGGTCTACCTGATGGCCGGCCCCAGCGGCGGCCCGGCCGGCGAGGACACCACCCTGGTCATGCTCATCCAGCGCACCGGCACCGGCCTGTCCGGCCGGGTCGGCTACGCCTCCGCCCTCTCCCTGGTCGTCTTCGTCATCACCGTGATCCTGATGCTGCTCGTGCTGCGCGCCGACCGGAAGGAGGAGTCGTGAGCACCGTCGGCACCCCGGCCGCGAAGCCGCCGGCCGCCCCGGCCCCGGCCCGCAGGCTCCGCCTCACCGACGAGAACGGCCGCCGCGTCCGGGTGTGGGAACTGCTCCTGCGCTACGTGCTGCTGCTCGCCGTCCTCGCCCTGACCATCGGCCCGTTCCTGTGGCAGCTGTCCACCTCGCTCAAGGGCCCCACCGAGGACATCTTCAGCTCCCCGCCGTCGTTCCTGCCCGCCCACCCCACCCCGCACAACTACGAGCGGGTCGCCGACACCATCCCGGTGTGGGACTACGCCTTCAACTCCCTGAAGGTCGCCACCGCCAACGTCGTCACCAACTGCGTCGGCTCCGCCCTCGCCGGCTACGCCCTGGCCCGGCTGCGCTACCGGGGCCGCCGGGCCGCCACCCTGGTCTTCGTGCTGGCGATGCTGGTACCCGCCGAGGGCATCATCATCGCCCAGTTCACCACCATGCGGGAACTGGGCCTGAACAACACGCTCGTCGGCGTCCTGCTGCCCGGCGCCGTCGCCTCCCTGAACGTCCTGCTGATGCGCAACGCCTTCCTCAACCTGCCCTACGAGATCGAGGAGGCCGCCTATGTCGACGGGGCCAACGTCTGGCAGCGTTTCCTGCGGATCGCGCTGCCCTCGGTCAAGGGCACCCTCGCCGTGGTGGCGATCTTCGCCTTCATGGGCGCCTGGGACGACTTCCTGTGGCCGCTCATCGTGCTCAGCGACCCGTCCAGGTTCACCCTGACCATCGGCCTCGACTACCTGCACGGCACCTTCGCCAACGACGAACGCCTGGTCGCCGCGGGCACCGTCATCGCCGTGGCGCCGCTGCTCGTCCTCTTCGCCTGCCTCCAGCGCTTCTTCTTCCGCGGGGTCGGCGAGGGCGCCGTCAAGGGCTGACCGACCGCCCGGCCGACTTGAGCACCGGCCGCCCCGAGGCACCGGCCGCCCCCGAGGCATCGGCCGCCGCCCCCAGGGCGCCGGCCGGCCGCGCGGCCGGTGCCCGGGGCCGACCCCGTACCCCCACCCCGCAAGGACCTCCGCATGCCTGCTGCCGTGCGCTTCGGCGTCAACTACACCCCGAGCCAGGGCTGGTTCCACCACTGGCTCGACTTCGACCTCGACGCCGTGCGCGCCGACCTGGACTCCATCGCCGCCCTCGGCCTGGACCACATCCGCGTCTTCCCGCTGTGGCCGTACTTCCAGCCCGACCGCGCCCTGATCCGCCCCCGCGCCGTGGAGCAGCTGGTCCAGCTCGTCGACGCGGCCGGCGAACGCGGACTCGACGTCAACGTGGACGGCCTCCAGGGCCACCTGTCCAGCTTCGACTTCCTGCCCGCCTGGACCCGCACCTGGCACCGCCGCAACCTGTTCACCGACCCCGAGGTGCTCGACGGCCAGGCCGCCTACCTGCGCACCCTGGCCGCCGCCCTCGCCGACCGGCCGCACTTCCTCGGCATGACCCTCGGCAACGAGGTCAACCAGTTCTCCGCCGGCCCCCACCCCGACCCCGACCGGGCCGGCGCCGACCAGATCGACGCCTGGCTGGCCCGCATGCTCACCGCCTGCGAGCAGGGCGCCCCCGGCAAGCTGCACCTGCACGCCGAGTACGACGCCACCTGGTACCAGGACGACATGCCGTTCACCCCGGCCCAGGCCGCCCGGCACGGCGCCCTCACCGCCGTCCACTCCTGGGTCTTCAACGGCACCGCCCAGCGCCACGGCCGCACCTCGGTGCCCACCGAGCACCACGCCGCCTACCTGATCGAACTGAGCAAGGCATGGGCCGAGGACCCGCACCGCCCGGTCTGGCTCCAGGAGGTCGGCGCCCCCGCGCCCCTGATCCCCGCCGAGCACGCCGCCGCCTTCACCGAGGCCACCGTGGCCGCCGCGCTGGACTGCCCCGACCTGTGGGGCATCACCTGGTGGTGCTCCCACGACGTCTCCCGCGAACTGGCCGACTTCCCCGAACTTGAATACACCCTCGGCCTGCTCACCAACGACCGCCGGCCCAAGGACATCGCCCGCTCCCTGGCCCGCGCGGCCCGCGAGCACACCCACGCCCCGGCCCCGCGCACCACCGCACTCGCCGTCCCCGCCGACCCGGCCGCACGCTCGCGCTGCGCGCCCGGCGGTGACGTCTTCGAGGCGTTCTTCCGGCTGACCGCCGACGGCGCCCGCCCCGCCACCGTCCTCGACACCCGGGCGGCCGACACGGCGCACCTCGCCGCCCGCGGCATCACCGAAGTCGTCACGTCCGATCAGGTACTCCACCACCTCCAAGGAGGCACCCGCTCGTGAACCCCACCCGGCGCACCGTCCTGCCCGACGGCACCCGCCGCTTCCTCGGCGGCACCTGCCGGCGGGCCTGCTGCACCGGCGGCCCGACTCCCGCACCGGGAGAGCGCGCCGTACGGTTCGAGGGAGGCGCGGTGGGGGAGCTGTACACCTCGTCGGCCCCCGCGACCCTCACCCACCCCTGGTAACCACCCGCTGCCGCAGACCTACGGAGCACTCCGCATGCATGACGACCGCAGCCTGGTCGAAGCCCGCCTCAAGCGCGTCCTCGACGAGCGCATCCGCCCCGCCGTCCACCCCGAGTCCGTCCCCCTGGACGTGGCCGTGTGGCACGCGCCGGACGAACCCGTGCCGGTGGCCGAGGGACTGGCCGCCGAGCCCGCGCCGATCGAGGTGGGCGCCCGCTGGGGCGCTCCCTGGGGCACCAGCTGGTTCCGGGTCACCGGGACCGTCCCCGAGGCGTGGGCGGGCCGGACCGTCGAGGCCCTGCTCGACCTCGGCTTCGACGAGAACATGCCCGGCTTCCAGTGCGAGGGCCTGGTCTACCGGCCCGACGGCACCCCGGTGAAGGGCCTCAACCCGCGCAACCAGTGGGTCCGCGTCGGCGCCCCCGCCGCGGGCGGCGAGGAGGTGCGCCTGCACATCGAGGCCGCCTCCAACCCGGTCATCCTCGACTACCACCCCTTCCTGCCCACCCGGCTCGGCGACAAGGACACCGCGGGCAGCGACCCGCAGTACACGCTGACCCGGATGGACCTCGCCGTCTTCGACGAGACCGTCTGGCAGCTCGTCATCGACCTGGAGGTGCTCGGTGAGCTGATGGCCGAGCTGCCCGCCGACTCCCAGCGCCGCTACGAGATCCTGCGCGCCGTGGACCGGGCCCTGGACCTGGTCGACCTCCAGGACGTCAACGGCACCGCCGAGCGCGCCCGCGCCCGGCTCGCCGGCGTCCTCGCCGCACCCGCCGTGCCCTCCGCGCACCGCATCAGCGCGGTCGGGCACGCGCACATCGACTCCGCCTGGCTGTGGCCGCTGCGCGAGACCGTGCGCAAGGTGGCCCGTACGACCTCCAACATGACCGCCCTCCTGGAGGACGAGCCCGACTTCGTCTTCGCCATGTCCCAGGCGCAGCAGTGGGCGTGGATCAAGGAGCACCGGCCCGAGGTGTGGGCGCGGGTGAAGAAGGCGGTCGCGGACGGGCGGTTCGTGCCGGCCGGCGGCATGTGGGTGGAGTCCGACACCAACATGCCCGGCTCGGAGGCGATGGCCCGGCAGTTCGTGCACGGCAAGCGGTTCTTCCTGGAGGAGTTCGGCGTCGAGAACGACGAGGCCTGGCTGCCCGACACGTTCGGCTTCGCCGCCGGACTGCCGCAGATCATCAAGGCGGCCGGCGCCAAGCGGCTGCTGACGCAGAAGATCTCCTGGTCGCAGACGAACAAGTTCCCGCACCACACCTTCCGCTGGGAGGGCATCGACGGCACGCGGATCTTCACCCACTTCCCGCCCGTCGACACCTACAACTGCTCCATGAGGGGCAGCGAGATCGCGCACGCGGCCCGCAACTTCAAGGACAAGGGCGTCGCCCGGCACTCGCTGGCGCCCACCGGCTGGGGCGACGGCGGCGGCGGCACCACCCGCGAGATGGTCGCCAAGGCGGCCCGGCTGCGCGACCTCGAAGGCTCCGCGCAGGTCGTGTGGGAGACCCCCGGGGCCTTCTTCGACAAGGCCGAGGCCGAGTACCCCGAACCGCCCGTCTGGGTCGGTGAGCTGTACCTGGAACTGCACCGCGCCACCCTCACCAGCCAGGCCAGGACCAAGCAGGGCAACCGGCGCAGCGAGCACCTGCTGCGCGAGGCGGAGCTGTGGGCGGCGACGGCCGCCGTCCGCACCGGGTTCCGCTACCCGTACGAGGACCTGGACCGGATCTGGAAGACGGTCCTGCTGCACCAGTTCCACGACATCCTGCCGGGCTCCTCCATCGCCTGGGTGCACCGCGAGGCACGGGCGACGTACGACCGGGTCGCCGCCGAGCTGGAGGCGATCGTCGAGGGCGCGCAGCGGGCCCTGGCGGGCGAGGGCGGCACCGCGCTCGTCTTCAACGCGGCCCCGCACCCCCGGGCCGGTGTCCCGGCGGGCGGTGCCGCCGCCCCGGCCGCCACGGGCAGCACCCGGCTCACCTCCCGCGACGGCGGCGGCCACGTCCTGGACAACGGCCTGCTGCGGATCGAGGTCGACGTGGACGGCCTGGTCGTCTCCGCGTACGACATCGAGGCCGACCGGGAGACCGTCGCGCCGGGCCGGGCGGCCAACCTGCTCCAGCTGCACCCCGACTTCCCGAACATGTGGGACGCCTGGGACGTCGACGAGTTCTACCGCAACACGGTCACCGACCTGACGGACGCCGAGTCGGTCACGGCGGGCGAGGACGGCGCCTCGGTGCGGATCGTCCGCGCCTTCGGCTCCTCCCGCGTCACCCAGGTGCTGTCGCTGGCGGCCGGGGAGCGGCGGCTCGTGCTGGACACGGAGGTCGACTGGCACGAGACGGAGAAGTTCCTCAAGCTCGCCTTCCCGCTGGACGTGCACGCCGAACGGTACGCGTCCGAGACCCAGTTCGGGCACTTCCACCGCGCCACCCACACCAACACCTCCTGGGAGGCCGCCAAGTTCGAGGCGTGCAACCACCGGTTCGTGCACGTCGCCGAGCCCGGCTGGGGCGTCGCCCTCGTCAACGACTCGACGTACGGCCACGACGTGACCCGCACCGTGCGCGCCGACGGCGACCAGGGCACCACCACCACGGTCCGGGTGTCGCTGCTGCGCGCCCCGCGCTTCCCCGACCCCGAGACCGACCAGGGCGTCCACCGCTTCCGGCACGCCCTGGTGCCCGGCGCGGACATCTCCGACGCGGTGCGCGAGGGCTGGCGGATCAACGTGCCCGAGCGGCGGCTGTCCGGGGCCGGCGAGGTCGCCCCGCTGGTCACGGTGGACGACGACGCGGTGGTCGTCACGGCGGTCAAGCTGGCCGACGACGGCAGCGGCGACGTGGTGGTCCGCTTCCACGAGGCGCACGGCGGCCGCGCCCGGGCGACACTGACGGCCGGGTTCGCGATCGCCGATGCCACGGCGACCGACCTGCTGGAACGGCCCCTGGCGGACGCCGCCGCCCCGGAGCGCGAGGGCGAGCGGATCGCGCTGCGGCTGCGGCCGTTCGAGCTGGTGACACTTCGGCTGCGGCGCGCCTGACACCGGCCCGGGAGCGGCACGGCGAACCCTCGCCGTGCCGCTCTCGCGCGCTGCCCCCCGCGTGCTGCGCGCGCCCTTGCCCCGGCGCGCCCTTGCTCCGGCCGCCCCGCTACGGCTCCCTCCCCCCGCGTCCACGAGCCGGCTCAGCCCAGTTCGTAGTCGAACCAGATCCGGTGGGTGCCGTCGGCGTCGACGGTCAGCCCGCCGGTGCCGCGTATGCCCGCCAGCTCGTCCGTGCCGCTGGCGGGGACCACCGTGAAGAACTCGGCGTCGCGGTCGCTGCCGGTCGTGGTGGCCGAGTGGACGAAGTTGAAGGCGCCCGGCCGCCCGTGCAGGGCGCCCTCGAACGACTCCATGGCCACATAGGTGCCGACGCCGGTCCCCTGGTCGTAGGCGGCGGTGAACAGGGTCGCCGCGCGGCCGGTGATCTCGCCCTCGAAGCGCTTCTCCATGGTGGCGACGCCCACCGGGAGGCCGGTCGTGATGGCGGGGTCGGGCTTCACGTCGGCCGGCGTGAAGGACTGGACGCTGAACGTGCCCGTGGCTCTCATGACACCGACGGTAGCGGCAGGGTCTGACAACGGGTCTCTCACGTGCTCCCGGCCGTCCCCGCCAGCCGTGTCGGCGCCAGGAACTCTCGTACGTACGTGCGGTTCCAGCAGGCGCCGGTCGCGCGCAGCTCCTGCCAGGACGTGTAGCGGTAGCGGAAGAGGCGGGCACGGACGTAGCGCGGCGGCCGGTCCGGCGGGAAGGGGGAGCGGCGCAGCAGCCGGAGCGTGTCGCGGTCGTTCTCCAGCAGCCGTTCCACCAGGGCGCCGAACCAGGGACCGGCGTACGCCGGGGAGAGCGCGGCGAACCACATCAGCCAGTCCAGGCGCAGATGGTAGGGCGCGAACTGGCGCGGCCAGCGCCGTGGATCACCGGGCTTGCCCTTGAACTCGTACTCCCGCCAGTCCGAGTCCTCGCGCGGCACCTCGTCCAGCGTGCCCTCCAGCACCACCTCGTAGCGGACGCGGCTGACGCTGCCGAAGGCGCCGTAGGTGTTCACCAGGTGCAGCGGGTCGAAGGAGCGGTTCATGACCTGGCGGCGGGAGACCATGTTCAGCACGGGGCGGTGGCTCAGGAACACCAGCAGCGCGGCCACGGCGAGCACTACCACCTCGTACCAGAGCGGCGCTCCGGGCACCCCGGACGGCGCCCCGCCCGGCCACCGGACCGCCGACAGCGCCAGCACGATGGTGATCCAGTTCAGCCAGGCGAAGTTGCCCGACAGCACCAGCCACAGCTGGGTGAGGATCATCAGCGAGGCCGCGGCCGTCGCGACCGGCTGCGGGGCGAACAGCAGGACGGGCACCACCAGTTGCGTGACGTGGTTCGCGGCCGTCTCCACCTTGTGCAGCGGGCCGGGCAGACGGTGGAAGAACCAGCTCAGCGGGCCCGGCATCGGCTGCGTCTCGTGGTGGTACTCCAGGCACGTCAGCTTCCGCCAGCACGCGTCGCCGCGCAGCTTGATCAGCCCCGCGCCGAACTCGACCCGGAAGAGGATCCAGCGCAGCAGGAACAGCACCACGACCGGCGGCGCCACCCGGCCGTTGCCCAGGAACACCGCGACGAACCCGGTCTCCAGGAGCAGCGACTCCCAGCCGAAGCCGTACCACGTCTGCCCCACGTTCACGATCGACAGGTACAGCGCCCACGGCACCAGCCACAGCAGCATGCCGCCCCACAGCGGCAGCCACGAGTCCGCCCCCGCGACCAGCGCCGCCGACACCGCGCAGCCGCCCCAGGCGACCGCCGCGAAGAGCCGGTCCGAGTAGCGCCAGTGGAACAGGCTCGGCGCCCGGCGGAACGGCACCCGCGCCACGAACCGGGGCACCGGGAGCATGCCGCGCTCCCCGAGCAGCGCCCGGAACTGCAGGGCCGCCGTCAGGAACGCCACGAGGTACACGGCTGCCAGGGCCCGCTGGAACACCAGCCGGCCCAGCCAGTCGTCGGGTGCGGTGAACCATCCCACGGCCGCGCACGCTCCTCTCCTCCCGGGCGCCCCGGCCGGCGGCGGGCGACGCGGCCGGGGACGGCAAGGGCGACGGGCTCCGGCTACCCCGCTCCCGGCTCGAAGAATCAGGCAAATCCTGGCAAGGTGGCCCCATGGCTGAACGGGGAGCGCACGCCCTGTCACTCCCGGACGACTGGCCCGCGCACCCGGACCCGATCCTGGCACTCAACCGCATGGGCAGCTTCGACTGGGATCTGGACACCGGTCTGCTCAGCATGGACGCCCAGACGTACAAGATCTTCGACCTCACCCCCGAGGAGTACGACGGGCGCCCCGAGAGCCTGGCCCGGCGGGTCCCCGAGGCCGAGGGCCGCCGCCTGGACGCCATGGTGTCCCGCGCGCTCAAGGACGGCAGCGAGAACTACGGCACCTACATGCGCCTGCGCCGCCGGGACGGCACCCTGCGCTGGATCCACAGCCAGGGCTACATCCGCCGCGACGACACCGGCCGGGCGCGCCGGATCATCGGGATCATCCGGGACGCCACCGAGGAACTCAACGACATCGCGGGCCGCCAGGAGCGGGCCGCCCTGGCCGCCGCCCGCCGCGAGCAGACCAACATCGTCCAGATCACCACGGCCGCCCTCGCCCACGCGCACACCGTCCAGGACGTCATCGAGGTCGTCAAGGACAGCCACGGACTGGCCCTGCTGGGCTCCACCAGCCTCGTCCTCGGTCTGGTCGAGGCCGGCCGCATCCGGCTGGTCGCCGAGGGCCCCGAGGGCAGCTCGGTGCCCGGCACGACCGTCACCCGCATCGACGAGCCGTACCCGATGAGCGAGGCCGTGCGCACCCTCAGCCCGCGCTTCATCGAGTCCCCGGAGGACTTCGCCGAGCGCTACCCCATCCTGTGGCCGCACATCACCGGCCTGCGCATCACCTCCGCCGCCTACCTCCCGCTGATCGCCCAGGGCCGGCCGATCGGCGGCATGGGACTGCTCTACAGCGGCCGCCACGGCTTCACCCCCGAGGAACGCAACGTCCTGGTCGCGCTCGGCAGCAGCATCGCGCAGAGCCTGCAGCGGGCCATGCTCTACGAGCAGGAGAAGGACCTCGCACAGGGCCTCCAGCAGGCCATGCTGCCGCGCACCATCCCGAGCGTGCCCGGCGCCGACGTCGCCGTGCGCTACCGCTCCGGCTACGCGGGCGGCTCCCTGGGCCGCGACATCGGCGGTGACTGGTACGACCTGATCCCGCTGCCCGGCGGACGGGTCGGCGCCGTCATCGGCGACGTCCAGGGCCACGACACGCACGCCGCCGCCGTCATGGGCCAGCTGCGCATCGTGCTGCGCGCCTACGCCGCCGAGGGCCACACCCCGGCCACCGTGATGGCCCGCGCCTCGATCTTCCTGCACGAACTGGACACCGACCGCTTCGCGACCTGCCTGTACGCGGAGGCCGACCTGTCCACCGGCGTCGTCCAGGTGGTCCGCGCCGGCCATATCGACCCGCTGGTGCGGCACGTGGACGGCAGTTGCCGCCGGGTCGCCGTCGACGGCGGGCTGCCGCTCGGCCTGTCCGCCGAGTTCGGCCGCCTGGAGTACCCGGTCTGCGCCATGGAACTCGACCCCGGGCAGTCCCTGGTGCTGTGCACCGACGGTCTCGTCGAGCAGCCCGGCGCCGACCTCGACGACGGCATGGAGGCCCTGGTCGCCTCCATCACCGAGGGGCCCGAGGACGTACGGGACCTCGCGGACGTGCTGATCGCGATCGCCGAGGAACGCGGCGGCGACGACGACGTGGCGCTGCTGGTGCTGCGCCGCCGCGCCCTGGCCGAACGGCAGCCGGTGGGCCGGCTCCAGCAGCACGTGGCGCCCGGCGACCCCGAGGCGCTCACCCACGCCCGGCACATGATCCGGGCGGCGGTCCGCTCCTGGGGCGCCCGGGAGCGCTCCGACGAGATCGAACTCGTGGCCGACGAACTGATGACCAATGCCCTCATGCACACCGAGGGGGCCGCCGTCGTCACCCTGCGCGTGCTCAGCGGCACCGACCGGCGGCTCAGGGTCGAGGTGGAGGACTCCTCCAGTGCCCTGCCGCGCCGCCGCGAGCCGGGCGAGCAGGGGGTCTCCGGGCGCGGCCTGCTGCTGGTGGACCGGCTCACCGACGTGTGGGGCGTGGAGGCGCGCGGCGGCGGCAAGTGCCTGTGGTGCGAGTTCGTGGTGCCCGAACGGGAGTGAGCGGCCGCCGGGCCGCGTGGCGTTGTCAGTGCCCGGTGGCACTCTGGAACCAATGCCGGAACTGCCCGAGGTGGAAGCGCTCAAGGACTTCCTGACCGAGAACCTCGTCGGTCACGAAGTGGTCAGGGTGCTGCCCGTCGCGATCAGCGTCCTGAAGACCTACGACCCTCCCGTCACCGCCCTGGAGGGCCAGGAGATCACCGCCGTGCGCCGGTACGGCAAGTTCCTGGACCTGGCCACCGGCGGCGGCCCGCATCTGGTCACCCACCTGGCCCGGGCGGGCTGGCTCCAGTGGAAGGACCCCCTCCCCGACGGCCCGCCCCGGCCCGGCAAGGGTCCCCTCGCCCTGCGCGTCGCCCTGGAGAACGGCGCGGGCTTCGACCTCACCGAGGCCGGCACGCAAAAGCGCCTCGCGGTGTACGTCGTGCGGGACCCGCAGGAGGTGCCCGGCGTGGCCCGCCTCGGCCCCGACCCGCTGGCCGACACCTTCGACGAGGACCGCTTCGCCGCACTGCTGGCGGGGGAGCGGCGGCAGCTCAAGGGCGCCCTGCGCGACCAGAGCCTGATCGCGGGCGTCGGCAACGCCTACAGCGACGAGATCCTGCACGCGGCGAAGATGTCCCCGTTCAAGCTGGCCGCCTCGCTGACCCCCGAGGAGACCCGAAGACTGTACGGGGCGCTGCGCACCACCCTGACCGAGGCGGTCGAGCGCTCCCGGGGCCTCGCGGCCGGCCGGCTGAAGGCGGAGAAGAAGAGCGGCCTGCGGGTGCACGGCCGCACGGGCGAGCCCTGCCCGGTGTGCGGCGACACCGTCCGCGAGGTGTCCTTCAGCGATTCCTCGCTGCAGTACTGCCCGACCTGCCAGACGGGCGGCAAGCCGCTGGCCGACCGCAGGCTGTCCCGGCTGCTCAAGTAGCGCCCGCCCCGGGCGGCCGCTCAGGGGGCGTCGAGGGTCACCAGGGGCTCTCCGTCCGCCGTGCGCACCTCGAAGCGGGCGATCTGCCCTGGGTGCAGCGCGGCGCCGCCCGTCACGGTCTGCGGCGCGCCGTGGTGCGCGGCGACGGCCCAGCCGGCCACCGTCTCCCGCGAGCCGTCCCGGCCGATCGCGTCGAGCCGGCAGGAGCGGGGACCGGCCCCGTCGCGCACCCGCAGCCGCACCTCGCTGCCCCAGTCCGTGTCCGTGGCCCGCACCTCGGCCCGCACCCCGGTCCTCGGGTCGGTCGCGGCGACCCGCACGGCGCCGTCCGCGTGCCCGGCGAAGACCGTGGCGGCCGGACCGGCCACCGCCAGCGCCACGGCGGCGGCCAGCCCGTACAGCAGCCGCCGGCGCGCCACCCGGCGCCGCCGCGCCACCTCGCCGGCCAGCCGCTCCAGCAGCCGGGGCCCTGGCCGGGCCACGCAGGGCACGGCGGGCGGGGTGGCCCGCCGGTACAGCAGCAACTGCCGTGCCGTCGGCCCGAACCCGGTGACGCGCACCGAGCAGCGCGGGCACGCCATGAGGTGGTCCTCGAAGCGGAAGGCGTCCGCCGCGTCCAGCACGCCGAGCGCGTACGCGCCGGCGTCGCGATGCCGTTCCAGGGACCTCATGCCGAATCCTCGTGCCGATGCGTGGGGGAGGGGTGACCGCTTGGGGTGACCGCTTGCACCCCTCCGTACGCACCCGGCCGCGGAATCATTCAAGCCAGGCGCCCGATCCCGCGCGGCCTCCCCCGCGGGGGCCGTACGGGAATCGGGAGCCGTGTCGGAGGACGTGGTCAGAAGAGGTGGATGGCGAGATGCCCCAGGGGCAGGCCGAGCTGCCAGGCGGGCGTCCACACCTGTGGCCCCTCGTCCTCACCCGGCGCGCCCGCGCGCCCCGGCACCGCGTCCAGGTCGGGCGCGAGCAGTTCGGTCTCCACCAGCCAGCGCCAGGCGTCCTCGGCGAGCGCCAGGTCCGGCGAGGGGACGCCGCGGGCGTGCGCGTCGGCCGCGAGGTGGGCCATCCGCTCGCCCACCCAGTCCTGCCAGGGCTGGTCGTAGGCCGTCAGCGACAGCCAGGTCTCCAGCTGCGAGACCACCCGGATGCCCGGCAGTTCGCCGCTGGTGTCGGCCAGGAAGACGGTCAGCGCCAGCGCGTCCCGCCCGGCGCGGAACTCCACCGACGCCGGCGGCATCAGGTCGCCGGTGCGCAGCAGCTCGTCGGCGATGTACTCGGCGTAGAACCAGGCCATGGGGACGGCCCGGCCACCGCCGCCGTCCGTGTCCTCTTCACCTCTGTGCAGCATCCCTTCCTGCCTTCCTCCGGTGCGTGCGCGTCGCCCGACCCCGGCTCCCGAAACAGGGCTCATCCGGATCGCGGATGAGAACAGCCGATGCCCCAACAGGGTCCCGCAGCAAGGCGCTTTGCGAAGGCTTGACTCTGTCCCCGGTTTCACCGCAGGTCGGTCGCGTACTCCCCGAGCACCTTGCGCGGGGCGCGCGGCGCGTAGTATGCGCGGGACTTCACGGTACCGGGCTATATGCCCCGGACTTCCGCGGTCTCCGCCACACCGGCCCCTTGGGAGTGCACCAGCACCAGGACTTCACGGTGGTGCGGAGTGAGTGTCTTCACAGCCCGCCGCACCTCGGGGGCCGCGCGGAGCGCGCTGCCGGTCGCCGCCGGGACGGGCGGGACAGGCGGGGCGGGCGTGAGGGCGGTTTCCCGGTCGTCATGCAGGGCCGGATGGCATCGCAGGGGCCGCGCGGGGGACAGGGCCCGCGCACGGCGGCCCGCCGGACGGGCTAACAGCGGCACCGAAGTCGTTTGCGACAGCCGCCGACTCCGTACCCATTTGTCTGTCCATACGACTTCGCCGGTCCGCGGGGCCGCTCCGGCACGCAAGCGCAGTGAGGTGAACCGATGATCGCACGCCGGCACCGGGTGGCCCTGGCCGTGACGGCCCTCCTCGCCGCCGGGGCCGCGGGCCGGGCCGCCGTCCTCCTGGAGCAGCCGCGGCACCCCGCCGCCGGGCACCCGGCGCCCGCGGCCACCCGGCCCGCCGCCCCGGCCGCCGGCGCGTTCACGCTGCTCGCCTCCGGCGGGATCCTGCCGGACGGCCCGGTCCTGGAGCGGGCCGCCTTCGACGCGGACGGCTCCGGCCACGACTTCCGGCCCATGCTGTCGGGCGTCGCGGCCACCGTCGCCCGCGCCGGCCTCGCCCTGTGCCACCTGGACACCGCGCAGAGCGCGGACGGCACCGGCGGCTCCCCGTACACCGTTCCGCCCGAGCTGGTGCCCAGCCTCGCCGCGACCGGCTACGACGGCTGCTCCACCGCCTCCGAACACACCCTGGACGACGGCGCCGACGGCGTCCACCGCACCCTGGACGCCCTGGACCGGGCCGGCCTGCGGCACGCCGGGTCGGCGCGCGCCGAGTCCGAGTCCCGTGGCGCCCTGCTGAACGCGGGCCGGGCCCGCGTCGCCCACCTCGCCTACAGCGACGGCTCCGACCGGCCGGTGCCCGCCGGGCAGCCGTGGGCCCTGCGCCTGATCGACGCCGACCGGGTCCTCGCCGACGCCCGGGCCGCCCGGCAGGCGGGCGCGGACGTGGTCGTCGTCTCCCTGGACTGGGGCGACGCGTGGCAGGACACACCCGGCCCGCGCCAACTGGACCTGGCGCGCCGCCTCACCGCCGCGCGCACCGGCGACCGCCCCGCGATCGACCTGATCGTCGGCACCCGCTCCCATGTCCCGCAGCCCTACGAGAAGGTCAACGGCACCTGGGTGATCTACGGCACCGGCGACCAGATCGCCGACCCGGCGGCCGACGCCCAGGCGCCGCCCGACCCGCGCGCCCACCTGAGCACCCTGGCCCGCTTCACCTTCGCCCCGCCCGCCCGGCCGGGCGGACGCTGGCAGGTGACCCGCGCCGAGTTCGTCCCCGAGATGTTCGACGTGGACGCCGGACGGGTGGTGAACGTGAACGAGGCCGTCGACCAGGGCGCCGACCTGGCCTCCGTACGCGACCGGATCAGCGACGCGGTACTCGGCCGGGGCGCCGCGAAGGACGGCCTCACGATGGGCCGGTGAGGGCCGGTGAGGGCCGGTGAGGGCCGGTGAGGGCCGAGAGGCCGAGTCCGCGTACGAGGCCGGTGGCGCCCGCGTACGGGGACGTCGGCGTGCCGCCTACGGTCCGGTGGCGCCCGCGGACGGCCCGGTCAGTGCTCGGTGCGCCGGCCCGGCGCCAGTGCCGACCGCTTGTACGAGTACCCGAAATAGATCACGCACCCGATCAGGAACCACACCACGAACCGCACCCACGTCTGCCACTGCAGGAACGTGATCAGCCAGATCGAGAAGACCACGCCCAGCGCCGGTACGAACGGCATCCACGGGGTGCGGAAGGTGCGCGGCAGGTCCGGCTGCCGGTAGCGCAGCACGATCACCGCCGTGCACACCACCACGAACGCCAGCAGGATGCCGATGTTGGTCAGCTCGGCCGCCTCGGCGATCGGCAGGAACCCGGCGATGGCCGCCGACGCCACCCCGACGATCCACGTCACCCGCGTCGGCACGTGCCGGGTGGGGTGGGTCTTCGCGAACCACCGGGGCAGCAGCCCGTCCCGGGACATCGAGAACCACACCCGGGTCACGCCCAGCATGAACGTGAACATCACCGTGAGGATGCCGATGATCGCGCCCACCGCGATCACGTCCGCGAGGCGGCTCAGCCCCACCGACTTGAACGCGGTCGCGAAGCCGCTCTCCTTGTCGATGGCGGTGTACTTCTGCATCCCGGTCAGCACCAGGCAGGCCGCCACGTACAGCACCATCGCGATCGCCAGCGAGTAGATGATCGCCTTCGGCATGTGCCGCTGCGCGTCCTTGGACTCCTCGGCCGCCGTCGACATGGCGTCGTAGCCGAAGACCGCGAAGAACACGGTGGCCGCGCCGGTGAACGCCCCGCCGACCCCGTACGGGAAGAACGGGTGGTAGTTCGCGCTGTCGATATGGAAGACCCCGACCAGGACCACCACCAGCACCACGACCACCTTCAGCACCACCACCACGGTCTCGAACCGGGCCGCGTTGCGGATGCCGAGGTTCAGCAGCCAGGCGATCAGCAGGCACAGGACGGCCGCGAACAGGTCGACCTTGTGCCCCGGCCCGGTGCCGGGCGCGCCCAGCATCCAGGCGGGCAGGTGCGCCCCCATGTCCTGGACCAGGAAGCTGAAGTACCCGGAGATGCCGATGGCGACCACCGCCACGATCGCCGTGTACTCCAGGAGCAGGTCCCAGCCGATGAACCAGCCGGCGAACTCGCCCAGCACCGCGTACCCGTAGGTGTAGGCGGAACCCGCCTTCGGGATCAGGCCCGCGAACTCGGCGTAGGACAGCGCGGCGGCGGCGCTGGCCACGCCCGCGATGAGGAACGACACGAGCACCGCGGGGCCCGCCGTGCCGTTGGCCACCGTGCCGGCCAGCGTGAAGATGCCCGCGCCGATGATGCCGCCCACACCGATCGCGGTCAGCTGCACCAGCCCGAGCGAACGTTCGAGTCGGGGACCCTCGCCGGTCTCCGTCTCCTCGATGTGCTCGATCGGTTTACGGCGGAGGATGCCCTCGCCCATCCGGAGCCCGGCCATGCGCCTCACCTCTTCGCAGACGGCAATCGGCTGACGGCGGATCATGATGGTCCACCCGCGCCGGGTACGGAAGACGCCACGCACGGCTCACCCGGCACGGCGTCCTGGCGCGGCGCCCCGGCACCACCGGCTACGGCACCACCGTCACCGGCCACCTTCCCGCCTTCACCAGGCGTACCGCCACCGAGCCGACGATGCGGTGGCCGGCCTGCTCGGAGGCGCCGACCACCACCGCGTCCGCCGTCAGCTCGTCCGCGGCCTGCACCAGACCGTTGTACGGGTCGCCGCGGAAGGTGTGGAACTCCCAGCGGATCTCGAATATCCCCTTGAGCCGCTCGGCGGACGCCCGGATCTGCTGGACCAGCTCCTCGGCGATCTCGTCGGTCGTCTCGGCCACCGGCGCGCCGAGCGCCACCCCCGCCGACATCACCGGCTGCACGTACACGAGGGCCAGCAGCGCGCCCTGCCGCCGGGACAGGCCGGCCGCGTAGGCGGCGGCCCGCATCGAGGAATCGGACCCGTCCACCCCGGCCACGATCACCTTCGGACCGTCCGTGCCCCGTTCGAACCGGGGCGCCTGCCGCTCGTACTCCTCGTGCTGTTCCGTCACCCTGCGAGGCTATCGGAAGCCCCGCCCGGGCCCGCCGCGCGGGGACGCTCCGGCAGGCGCGCCGGGCCCGGTGTTCCTACAGTCGGAACCATGAGTGCCACCCCCGCCGCCCGGCCGCCCGGCCGCGGCCTGCTCGGCGGGGTGCCCCAGGGCTTCGCCGTGTTCTTCGGCGCGCTCGCCCTGCTCTGCGCCCTGCTCGACCTGATCGCCCCGCTGCGCATCCTGCTGCGCCCCGTCGTCCGCCTCCTCGACGCGCTCCTCGTCCCGGTCAGCGCCAACCTCGCCTACGCCGCCTTCCTGTTCCTGCTGGCCGCGGCCACCGCCGCCCGCAAGAAGGTCGCCTGGTGGCTGGTCGTCGTCTACCTGGGCCTGGTGCTCCTCAGCGACGTCCTCGGCCTCGCGCTCGGCCAGTACGCCGAGTCCCTGCCCTCCCTCGTGCTGTGCGGCCTCGCGCTGCTGCTGCTCGTCGCCGCCCGCGGGGAGTTCTACGCCGCCTCCCGCCGCGGCGCCGTGTGGCGGGCCCTGGCCGTCCTGGTCGCCGGGCTCGCCGTGGCCGTGCTGGCGGGCTGGGGACTGGTCGCGCTCGCCCCGGGCACCCTGCCGCACGGCCTGCACCTGGCCTGGTCCGCCAACCGGGTCATGGGCGGCCTGGTCTCCGCCCGCGACTTCGACGGCCGCCCGCCCCGCCCGGTCACCTTCGCCCTCGGCCTGTTCGGCGCGCTCGCCCTGCTCAACGCCGCCGCCACGCTGTTCCGCTCGCAGCGCCTGGAGGCGGCCCTGCACGACGACGAGGAGGCCCGCCTGCGCGCCCTGCTCGCCGCCTACGGCGAGGACGACTCGCTCGGCTACTTCGCCACCCGCCGCGACAAGGCCGCCGTGTTCTCGCCCAGCGGCAAGGCCGCCGTCACCTACCGCGTCGAGGCCGGAGTGTGCCTGGCCAGCGGCGACCCGGTCGGTGACCGCGAGGCCTGGCCGCACGCCATCGCCGCCTGGCTGGACGCCGCCCGCCGCTACGCCTGGACGCCCGCCGTGATGGGCGCCTCCGAGGACGGCGCCCGGGCGTACGGGCGGGCCGGGCTCGGCGCCCTCCAGCTCGGGGACGAGGCGATCGTGCAGGTGGCCGGCTTCGACCTGGACGGGCGGGACATGCGCGTCACACGGCAGGCCGTGCGCCGGGTCCGCCGCACCGGCGCCACCTGCCGGGTCCGCCGCCACGCCACCCTCACCGACGAGGAGATGGAAGCGGTGATCGACAAGGCGGACGCCTGGCGCGACACCGAGACCGAACGCGGCTTCTCCATGGCCCTGGACCGCCTCGGCGACCCCGCCGACGGCGACTGCCTCCTGGTGGAGGCGCTGGGCGCCGACGGCCGGCTGCTCGCCCTGCTGTCCTTCGTGCCCTGGGGCCGCGACGGCGTCTCCCTGGACCTGATGCGCCGCGACCGCACCGCGCCCAACGGCGTCATGGAGTTCATGGTCGCCGAACTGTGCGCGGCCGCCCCGCGCCTCGGCGTGCGCCGCGTCTCCCTGAACTTCGCCGTCTTCCGCTCCGTCTTCGAGGAGGGCGCCCGCATCGGCGCCGGACCGGTGCTGCGCCTGTGGCGCCGGCTGCTGCTGTTCCTGTCCCGCTGGTGGCAACTGGAGGCCCTGTACCGGGCCAACGCGAAATACCACCCCGAGTGGTACCCGCGCTACATCTGCTACGGCGAGACCGCCTCCCTCGCCCGCATCGGCATCGCCTCCGGCATCGCCGAGGGCTTCGTCTCCGTCCCCTCGCTGCGCACCCTCTGGGGCAAGGGCCACACCCGGCCAGGACCCCGCCCGGCCACCACCGAGCACCTGCCCCCGCTGACCGCCCCCGGACTCGGCGGCGCGGAACAGGCCGGGACGGCAGGCCCCCCGGACCGGCTGCCCGAACAGGTCCGCGTCCGCCGCGCCCGGCTGGAGCGGCTGCGCGCCACCGGCACCGACCCCTACCCGGTCGGCGTCCAGGACCGCACCCACACCCTCGCCCAGGCCCGCCGCGCGCCCGAGGGCGAAGCGGTCACGGTCGCCGGACGGCTCCTGTTCGTACGCGACCTCGGCGGCATCGTCTTCGCCGTGCTGCGCGACTGGTCCGGCGACCACCAGCTCGCCCTCACCCGCGACGGCACAGGCCAGGACGCCCTGGACCGCTTCACCGCCGACACCGACCTCGGCGACCACCTCACCGCCACCGGCCGCACCGGCCGCAGCGACCGCGGCGAACCCACCGTCTTCGTCACCTCCTGGCGGCTGCTCGGCAAATGCCTGCGCCCGCTCCCGGGCGCCCACCCGCACACCGCCAAGGGAGACCCCGAGGCCAGGGTCCGCACGCGCTACCTCGACCTGGCCGTGCGCCCCGAGGCCCGCGCCGTCGTCCGCGTCCGCTCCACCGCCGTGCAGGCCCTGCGCCAGGGCCTGCTGGACCGCGGCTACCTGGAGGTCGAGACGCCCATGCTCCAGCAGATCCACGGCGGCGCCAACGCCCGCCCCTTCACCACCCACATCAACGCCTACGACCTCGACCTGTACCTGCGCATCGCCCCCGAGCTGTACCTGAAACGGCTGTGCGTCGGCGGCCTGGAGAAGGTCTTCGAGCTGGGCCGCACCTTCCGCAACGAGGGCGTCTCCCGCAAGCACAACCCCGAGTTCACGATGCTGGAGGCGTACCAGGCGTACGCCGACTACGACGTGATGCTCGACCTCACCCGCGAACTGATCCAGAACGCCGCCACCGCCGCCTTCGGCCGCCCGGTCGCCCACCAGGACGGCACGGCGTACGACATCTCCGGGACCTGGCCGGTCAAGACCGTGCACGGCGCGCTCTCCGAGGCGCTCGGCGAGGAGATCGGCCCCGGCACCGCCCTGCCCGCACTGCGCCGCCTCTGCGACCGCGCCGGCGTCCCCTACACGGCCGACGACGGCCCCGCCGAGGTGGTCCTGGAGATGTACGAACGACTGGTGGAGGAGCACACCCGACTGCCCACCTTCTACAAGGACTTCCCCACCGAGGTCTCCCCGCTCACCCGGCAGCACCGCACCGACCCCCGGCTCGCCGAACGCTGGGATCTCGTCGCCTTCGGCACCGAACTCGGCACCGCCTACTCCGAGCTGACCGACCCCGTCGAGCAGCGCCGCCGCCTCACCGCCCAGTCCCTGCTGGCCGCCGGCGGCGACGCGGAGGCGATGGAACTGGACGAGGACTTCCTCGACGCCCTCGAATACGCCATGCCGCCCACCGGCGGACTCGGCATCGGCGTCGACCGGCTCGTCATGTTCCTCACCGGCCTGACCATCCGCGAGACGCTGCCCTTCCCGCTGGTGCGCCACCGCTGACGACGGCGTACGGCCGGGGCACTGAGCCGGGCGGGTGTTTTCGTGCCGCCGTACCGGTGCGGGAGTGGCCCCGCGGTCACTGATGAGTCATGCAGAAGGATCAGTTGCTCACGCGGCGCCGGGCGTTGCTCGCCGGGGCGGCCGCGCTCGGGGCCGCGGGCGCGGCCGGCACGGCCGGCCTGCTGCTCTCCGGTTCCGCCACCACCCCGGCACGGCCCGCCGCTCCCGCCGCGGGACCCCAGGCGCGCAGCGCCCTCAAGCCCTCCGCCTACCGGCTGCGCCCGCTCACCGGCGACGTCCCGCAGGCCGCCCAGCCGGCCGCGCTCAAGGTGCGCACGGCACCGATCCTGCACTTCTCCGGCCGCGGCAACACCATGCTGCTCACCTTCGACGACGGCCCCAACCCCGACTACACCCCGCACATCCTGGACACCCTCGCCCAGTACGACGTCCGGGCCACCTTCATGGTGTGCGGGGAGATGGCCGACTGGAACCGGGACCTGCTGGCGCGGATGGCCGACGAGGGACACGTCGTCGGCAACCACACCTGGACCCATCCGCTGCTGACCAAGCTCAAGCGCGGCGAGATCCGCGACGAGATCGAGAGCACCAGCGAGATCATCGAGAAGGCGTACGGCGAGCGGCCCCTGTGGTTCCGCGCCCCCTACGGCGCCTGGAACCGCACGGTCTTCCAGCTCAACGCGGAGCTGGGCATGGAACCGCTGGCCTGGACCGTGGACAGCCTGGACTGGACCACGCCCGGCACCAGCACCGTCATCCGCCGTGTCGAACGCGGCGCCGCCCCCGGCGTCGTGGTGCTCCACCACGACGCCGGGGGCGACCGCTCGCAGACCGTGCAAGCGCTGCGCACCTATCTGCCCAAGCTGCTGGACCGGGGCTTCCACTTCACCGTGCCGCGCCGGAAGTACACCTGACGCGGCCCGGGCCCGCCCGGCCGGGGCGCTGGGCGAGCGCGCTCGGCGACCCGCTCAGCGCACCTCGACCAGGCGGGCGAAGACGACGACGTTCCCCTGATATCCGCTCTGCTTGGTGTAATCACCGCCGCAGGTGATGAGCCGGAGTTCCGGTGTGCCTTTCGAGCCGTACACCCGGTCGCCGGGGAAATCGGATTTCTCGAAAACCTCCACGCCGTACACCTCGAACACGGCGGTCTTTCCGTCCTGCCGGTCGACCTCGACGTGATTGCCTTTCTTGAGGGCGCCGAGTCCGTAGAACACCGCCGGGCCCATTTTGTTGTCCACATGGCCCACGACGACGGCGGTGCCCTTCTCGCCGGGTGTGACCGCGCCGTCGAACCAGCCGGCCAGGTTCGGGTCGTCCGGCGGCGGCGCGGCGACCCAGCCGTCCGGGTCGACGCCGACCTGGGTCACGGGCGCGTCCACCTGGATGACGGGAATCCTGACCCGGTCGGGCACCGAGCGCTCCAGCGGCTGCACTCCCTCCGCCTCCGCCTGCTCGGACGGCGTGGGGTCCGCGCCGGCCGGGGCGTGGGTGACGTCCGGCGCGGCGGCCTTCGCGGGCTGCGGCGGACCGGAGTCGAACTCTCCGGACCCGTTCCGGATGAGGGCGAGCCCGGCGAGCAGGACCAGCGCTATCACGCCCCACGGGGCACGTTTCCTCCGCGGCTCCCGCTCCTCGTCCGTCCGTCCGGACAGCTCGCTCGCAGACATTCGCCATCCCCTCTCGACGCGGCCCTCGCCCGGTCATTCGCGCATACGAGCACGCTAAGTCCCGCGTGCGGAACCGGCGACGGGACGAAAGCGAACGGGTGGCGGGACCGTATGGGGTGGTCCATACGGGTCGCGCCGTACGGGGGCTTTACGAGCGCTTTATGACGACCCGTGACCTGACGCTGTTGATCAACGGGGTGAAAAGCCCCCGCCGGTTGGCTCACCGGGTCGGACCAGCTTCGAAATGCGCCGGTGAACAGGGCGTCCGAGGGTCGTTCCCGGGAGGCGCTTTCTCGCCGAACGACCGGGTACGGGTCCCCGGGGTGCCTTCCGCGGAGGAACACATGCGCACTACTCGTACCCCCATGGCGGTGCTGGTCGCCGCCGTCGCCGCCGTCGGGCTCGCCGCCCCGGCGGCGGTCGCCAAGGGCGGTGACGCCACGGGCGGCTGGGACGTCGCCCCCGGCACCGGGCAGATCGGCGGTCTCGGCAACGGGCAGGGCGTCGCTCCGGGAGCCGGCCAGGGCGTCGCTCCCGGCGGCGGCCAGATCGTCGTCCCCGGCGGCGGGCAGATCGTCGGTCCCGGGGCGGGGCAGGGCGTCGGCCCGGGAGCCGGGCAGGGTGTCGGACCCGGCGGCGGCCAGATCGGCGGCCCGGGGGCGGGCCAGGGCGTCGGCCCGGGCGGTGGGCAGCCCGGCGGCGGCTTCGGCAACGGCCGGGCCGGTGGCGGGGCGGGCCACGGGCACGGACGCGAGGGCGGATTCGGCGGCGGCCGGGACGGCGGTGCGGGCCGCGGCCGCGGGCACGGCCAGGAGGGCGGCTTCGGCGAAGGCGGCTTCGACAACGGCGGCGGCGGTTTCGGCGGGGAGGGCCACGGCCGGGGCGACGACTTCGGCGGCGGTGCGGGCGGGGTCCGCGCCATCCGGGCCGTGCCCGACGCGATCGCCCGCGGCGGACGGCTGACCATCACGGTCGAGGGCTGCCCGCGCGGTGGCATCGCGGCGTCCCGCGCGTTCGCGACGACAGCGCTGCGCCCGGTGGGCGGCCCCGGCCTGACCGCGCGTGGCTACGCGACGATCCACCCGGACGCCCACCCCGGGGCGTACGACATCCTGGTCGACTGCGGCGGCCGTACGCTGGCCCGGCCGGAGGCGTTCACCGTGGTCGGCGGTGTCCGCGGCGGTCTCGGCGGCAGCACCGTCACGGGCGCCACCAAGGCGGACATGGCCGTCGGCGGCGGGCTGGTCGCCGCGGGCGTCCTCGGGGGCGGGGCGTTCTGGCTGCGCCGCCGTCCCGAGAAGCGTTTCTGACACCGCGTACACGGAGTACCCGCGGTACACGGACGGGACCACCGAACAGGAACCAGGAACCCGCGGTGAGGGACCCGGCCTCCGGTCCGCACGGAGGCCGGGTCCCCCGTCGTCCCGCCGATCGTGGCTTCTGCCGCTGCGTCACCCGGGTCTGGGGCGCGGGCGCGCACGCGGTCAGGCCCTCGCCCCGGACCGTGCGGGTCCGGGGCGAGGGCCTGTTCTCTCTGCTTCTCTCCGCGGGCGGGCCGTCAGGCGGTGGCGCCCTCCTCGCCGGTGCGGCGGCGCGAGAGGTAGTACGCCGCGCCGACCGAGCCCGCGATGAGCGCGGTGCCCATGCCGACCTCCTTCAGGTCGAAGCCGGCGATGGTACCGCCCTCGCCGGCGCGGACACCGTGCCGGAAGTGCTCCGGCTTGCCGCCGCCGTCCTGGCCGCCGCGGCCGCCCTCGTCGCCGCCGCCGTCCTCGGAGCGGTCGCCGCCGCGGTCGCCTCCGCCGCCCCCGCCGGAGCGGTCGGAGTCCCGGCCACCGCCGTCGTCGGAACGGCTGTCGCCGCCACCGCCACCGCCACCACCGTAGGAGTGGCTGCTGCCGCTGCCGTAGGAGTGGCCGTCACCGCCGCTCGCGACCGCGGCGGGCGCGGAGAGGGTGAGGGCGCCGAGGCCCAGCAGTGCGGCCGATACGACGCGTATTACGCGCATGGTGGTTCCTCCGGTCCCCGAGGAGCAGCCGCGGACCTGTTCCGCGTGTGCCGGAAATGCACCTCGATGATCGAAACGCTAGGAAGATCCGCACTCCGGCGCGATCGCTCCCGGGCGAACGGGGCAACGGTGTGGGCCGCACAGGGGACGGCGTTCCTGCGACCGGGGGACGGCGCGGCCGTACGGGTCCGCCGCCGGCCGGGTCGGCCGCCGGTGAGCGGCCGTCAGGCCCGCCGTGCCCCGTGCGGCTGAGCCCGCGTCAGCCGGTGAGGTGCGGGAACAGGTCCAGGAACGGCTGCGTCGCCGCGGCCACCCCCCGGCTGTAGGGCGCGTCGAAGTCCCAGATCAGGAAGAGCAGGAAGGCGATGAGGGCGGAGAACAACCCGGCGAGGATCAGCTCCCTCCTGGTGCGCCGGATCTGGAGCACGAACACCATGCCGACGGTGATGGCGGCCCCCGACAGCAGCCCGAACCACACCACCCCCGGCATCGTCGCGCCGGTGGAGTCGGCACGTGCGGACCGGGCCTGGTCGGCGGCGGCCACCTGATCCACGAGCGGCTGGTACGCCTGCGCCTCGAAGTCCGACTTCGGCTGGTAGTCGGTGACGTCGGCGCGGATCTTCTCCAGCAGCTGGTCGCCGCGCGGGGTCACATGGCCGTGGTCCACCATCGTCTTCCACTCGGTGGTGACGACGTGTCCGACATAGGCGTTGACATCGGCGCGCACACGGTCCCGCTCCTCGGGCGGGTAGATCCGTACGCGCTCGGAGATCTCGTGCAGCGCCTGGGCCTCCGCCTGCACGTGGTCCTGGGCGCCGACGCGGGCCTCCCAGACGCCCGCGATGGCCAGCCCCAGCACGATGGCGTACACCACGCCGATCCACATCGTCATGTACTCGATGACGTCCGGGGTCTCACTGGGGTCCTCGTCCTCGGCCGCGGTGCGGTGCCGTACGAGGGTGATGAGGATGACCACGACACAGGCGGCGAGCATCGCGAGGACGAGAACAAGCCATTCCGACAACGGTTCCTCCGGGGGTCATCGCGGGCGGAACGCGGCGACGGCGGCCAGCGCCGGGACCGCGATCAGCAGGACGTAGGTGAGGGGGGACGGGGCGTGCCGGGGCGGCTGCCGGTGCGGCTGGATGCGGTAGTGCGGGTAGGCCACCGGTTTCACCGGCGGGCGGGGGCGGGGCTTGGGGGCCGGTTCCGGCGCCGGGGCGGGCGGCGGTGGCGGCGGAGCCGGGTGCGTCACCGGGGCCGCGGGGGCCCGCCGGGTGGGCGGCGGGGGCGCGGGCGGCGGTGTGGGGCGCGGCCTCGGCGGCGGTGTCGGCCGGGGTGTGGGGGTGGGTGTGGGGGTCGGCGTGGGCGGGGGAGTGGGGGTGGGCGTCGGGGTGGGCGTGGGGCTCGGGCAGGGCGGCGGGGGCACGGGGCACGGGGGGAACGGTGGCCAGGAGCCGCCGGCCACCGCCACCGCCACCGTTCCGCCCGGGCCCGTGGAGGCGTACGCGCAGGCGTCGGCCACGGCCGGTGCCGCCGGTACGCCGACGCACGCCCAGGCCACGGTCACCGGCGCCAACACCCGCACGGCCAGGGCTCGTCGGGTCGGATTCGGTCGATGCACGACCGAGAGCATGATCCCCGGCGGCACCGGTCACGCCACCGGCGGCGGCGATTGGTCCGAAGAGGGGAAACCGGCCGGTCGGAGGTTTGACCGGCCGTCCGGCACCGCGCCGCCGATCCGCACGGACGCGCGCACGGACAGACGTACGAGACGGGGACCGCCTCACGGCAAGATGGGGACCGCTTCACGCCGCGCGCACCGGGACCGCCCGCCGAGCGCGAGGACCGCCCCGGGCGGAAGAAATCCGCGCCCCGATTGAACGCGACCCTCCGCGCCGCGCGTACCCAGTGCCGGGCGGCGGCGCAACAAGGCGCCGCAAGTCCCTCCACATCATGGGGAGTCGACGATGAACACCTCCTGGCGGAGCGCCTCACTCATGGCGACGGCCGCGGCCGTGCTGGCGCTGACGACGGCGTGCGGTCAGGACGGCGCCCCGGCGGCCGGCAGCCAGAACGTGGGCGCGACCGCGCCGGCCGGTGCGATCGGCGCGGGCACCGGGACCGGGCAGGGGAGCGATCCGGCGGGCGGCGGCAACGGCTACGGGGCCGACGGCCAAAAGGCGCCCGCGGACGCGGCCGGACCCGCCGGCCGGCTGGCCGCCGCCACCGACGCGAAACTCGGCGCGGTGGTGGCCGACAGCGCCGGAATGACCCTGTACCGCTTCGACGACGACACCGCCGAACCCCCCGCGTCGCACTGCGAGGGCGACTGCGCCAAGGCGTGGCCGCCGGTCCCCGCCGCCGACGCCACGGCCGGCGCCGGCATCGACAAGGCGCTGCTGGGCAAGGTCACCCGCGCCGACGGCACCGAGCAGCTCACCGTCGCCGGCTGGCCCGCCTACCGCTACGCCAAGGACACCGAGGCCGGCCAGGTGGGCGGCCAGGGTGTGGGCGGCAAGTGGTACGCCCTGGCGCCCGACGGGAAGAAGGCCGCGGCGGCGAAGCTGCCGGGCCTGTCGGTGAAGAAGACCGAACTCGGCGACATCGTCGTCGACCGCAACGGCATGACGGTCTACCGCTTCCTCAAGGACAAGGCGTGGCCCAAGTCCGTCTCGGCCTGCACCGGCGCCTGCCTGGAGAAGTGGCCGGCCGTCGCCCCCGTCTCCCCGGACGACACCAAGGGCGTGGTGAAGAAGGGCCTGATGGGCTTCACCCGGCCCGACGGCGTCCGGCAGCTGACCGTCAACTGCTGGCCGGTCTACACCTATTCCGGGGACCGGGTGCCCGGAGACCTGCACGGCCAGGGCGTCGGCGGCACCTGGTACGCCGTGTCCCCCGAGGGCAAGCCGGTGGGCGCGCCCAAGTAGCACCCCCGTAGACCCCCCTCGGGAAACCGGACCGCCCCCTCCGCGCCGCGCGGAGGGGGCGGTCCGGCGCGTGCCACCATGTCCGAACATCGGGGAAAACTTCCGTGATGCGGGTACCGGCCGGGCACGTGCGCGCAGGTGGTGACCGGGAACGGATGGTCAATTTCCGGTTCCGCTCGCCCCTTCGGCGGGCGATCAGTAGCCTCTGCTCGAACACCGGATCGCCTACGTTGTGGAGAGAAGATGGAGCGTCCCGCCTGGGCCCCCCGCAGCATCGACATCTCGGTGCCGAGCGTCGCTCGCATCTACGACTACTACCTGGGCGGTTCGCACAACTTCGAGACCGACCGGGAAGCCGCGCGCAGGGCCATGGAGTTCCTGCCGGGACTGCCCAAGATCATGCAGGCCAACCGGGCGTTCATGCGCCGTGCCGTGCGTTTCGCGCTGGACGAGGGCGTCACCCAGTTCCTGGACATCGGTTCCGGCATCCCCACCTTCGGCAACGTCCACGAGATCGCCCAGGCCGCACACCCCGGCAGCCGGGTGGTGTACGTCGACCACGACCCGGTCGCCGTCGCCCACAGCCAGGCCGTCCTGGCGCACCACGCGGACGCGGAGGTGGTCGCGGCCGATCTGCGCAAGCCCCGGGAGATCCTCGCGAGCCCCCAGGTACAACGGCTCATCGACCTGAATCGGCCGGTCGCGCTGCTTCTCGTTGCCATACTTCACTTCGTGGAAGACACGGACGACCCGTACACCGCGGTCGCCGAGCTGCGCGACGCGCTCGCGCCCGGCAGCCTGCTGATCCTCACCCATGCCTCGTACGAGGGAATCCCGCTGCCGCCGGAGCGGAGCGAGGGCGCGGTCGACGTATACAAGGGCATCCGCAATCCGCTGATCATGCGCTCGCGCGACGAGATCGCGCGGTTCTTCGAGGGGTACGACATGGTGGAACCCGGACTGGTGCCGATGCCGCGCTGGCGGCCGGAGACGGCACCGGAGGACGAGGACCCTTACGCCTTCTCCGGTTTCGCCGGCGTGGGGCGTACGGCGTGATCACGCAACCGGACGGGCCGGAGGACAGACTGCGCCGGCTGACGACGATCTGGAGCCGGGCGGTCTTCCCGGTGACCTCCACCTCGCTGACCCGCCCGGAGTTCGAGGAACGGCTGCTGCCGCTCGCCCGCCGGCTGAGCGGGGCGCTGCGCGCCCGGGCCTTCGACGCCGCCGAGGGCGAGGCGGTCGGCGCCGCGCTGGTGGACGCCCACTGCACCGCCCCCGAGGCACTGAGCCGCTCCCTGGACTGCGTCGACGCCTACCTCGTGCTCTACTGCGGCGAGAACGGCGACCAGGAGGATCTGCGGGCCCGCTCCGCGCGGCTCCAGCACGCGATGGCCGCCGGGTTCGCGCGGGCGCTGCGCGAGCGCACCCTCACCGAGCAAGAGGCCATCGCCCAGGCCGCGTTGCGCGCCCAGGGCGTGGTCGCGCAGGCGCTGCACGCCAGCGAGGCCCGGTTCCGGGCGGTGTTCGAAGGCGCGGCCATAGGTATCGGCATCGCCGACCTGGAGGGCAACGTCCTCCAGGTCAACGGCGCGCTCACCCGCATGTTCGGCGGCTCCGAGCAGATCCTGCGCGGGCGCAGCGTACGCGAGTGGACGCACGCCGAGGACGCCCCGCAGATCTGGCGGCTCTACGACGAGCTGGTGCGCGGCGAGCGCGAGCACTACCACGTGGAGAAGGCCTTCTACCGCCCCGACGGCACCGTGCTGTGGACCAACCTGACGGTCTCCCTGCTCCGCGACGCCGACAACAACCCCCAGTACCAGCTGGCCCTGATGGAGGACACCACCGAGCGGCGGCTGCTCAACCTCCGCCTGCGCTACGAGGCCACCCACGACGCGCTCACCGGCCTGCCCAACCGCACCCTCTTCTTCGAACGGCTGGAAAAGACGCTCAGCGCGGGCGAGGGCCGCCGCTTCGGCCTGTGCTACCTCGACCTGGACGGCTTCAAGACCATCAACGACAGCCTCGGGCACGCGGCCGGCGACCGGCTGCTCGTGGAGGTCGCCGACCGGCTCCAGTCCTGCGCGACCGCGCCCGGCGAGATGGTCGCCCGGCTCGGCGGCGACGAGTTCGTCGCGCTGACCACCGGGCCCGACACCGAGCGCGAGGTCGACGAACTCGCCTCCCGCATCATGAACGCGCTGCTCGCCCCAATCCGTATCGACGGCCGCGAACTGACCGTGCGCGGCAGCATCGGCGTCGTCGAGGGCCCGGTGGGCGAGCGCAGCGCCGCGGAGGTGCTGCGCAGCGCCGACATCACCATGTACCGGGCGAAGTCGGCCGGCGGCAACCGCTTCGAACTGGCCGACCCGGAGGCCGACGCCCGCGCCATCACCCGGCACGGCCTCACCACCGCGCTGCCCACCGCGCTGGACCGGGGCGAGTTCTTCATCGAGTACCAGCCGCTGGTGCGCCTCGGCGACGGCAGTGTGCGCGGTGCCGAGGCGCTGGTGCGCTGGCTGCACCCGCAGCACGGCGTCCTCGGCCCCGACCGGTTCATCCCGCTCGCCGAGCACACCGGGCTGATCGTCCCGCTGGGCCGCTGGGTGATGGAGCAGTCGGTGCGCCAGGCCCGCGAGTGGCGCGAGCGGTACGGGGACGGGGACGGCACCGAGGGCCCGTTGCGCATCAACGTCAACCTGTCGCCGTGCCAGCTGGGCCATCCCGGGCTCGTCCAGGACACCGTGGAGATCCTGGAGCGCACGGGCGTGGCGCCCGACGCGCTGTGCCTGGAGGTGACCGAGTCGGCGCTGATCGGCGCGGACGACGACCTGCTCAAACCGCTGCGCAGGCTGGCCGAGATGGGCGTGGACATCGCCCTGGACGACTTCGGCACCGGCTACTCCAACCTGGCCAACCTGCGCCGGCTGCCGGTGAGCGTGCTCAAGCTGGACCGCTCCTTCACCCAGGGCATGCAGCAGTTCCCCGCCGATCCCGTCGACCTCAAGATCGTCGAGGGGATCGTGGCGCTCGCCCACAGCCTGGACCTCGCGGTCACCGTGGAGGGCGTGGAGACCGGCGCCCAGGCCGAGCAACTGCGCATACTGGGCTGCGACACGGCCCAGGGCTGGTACTACGCCCGCCCGGGCCCGCCGGACCGCCTGCACGAACTGGCCCTGGCGGACGCGACGGGCTGAGCCGGCCCTCACGGACGCACGGGCCGCCTCACCTCCGGAGCCCTCGCTCCAGGAGCCGGCCCGGGGGCAGGAGCTGGATCGAGGTCCGTCGCCGGCTCGTGTCCGGCCTGTTCGCGTACGGTCTCCGCCGCGGCGGTGGCCGCGCGGACGAGGGCGGCGGTCGCCGTCGACCGGGAGTGCCGCGGCCAGGCGATCGCCAGGACCGTCGGCGGCGCGTCCGCGACCGGACGGTAGGCGACCCCGGGCCGCGGATAGCGGTGGGCGACCGACTCCGGCAGCAGCGTGATCAGCTCGCCCAGCGCGACCACGGTCATCAGCTGGGCGAGGTCGCGGCCCTCGGCGCGCACCCGGTCGACGAACCCCTGCACCTCCTCGGGGCGCAGCCCGAGGTCGGCCAGCGTGAGACGGTCGCGCGCGGCCAGCGGATCGGTCGCGGCGAGGACCGCCACGCGCGGCTCCACGGCCAGCGTCTCGCTGTCCAGGCCGGTGCGGTCGAACGGCTCGTGGACCAGGGCGGCATCGGCCTCCCCCTGCCGCAGCAGCCGCGGCGCCTCCTGCCAGTCGCACAGCCGCAGTGTGACCGGGACGGCGCCGGGCTCGGCGGCGTACCGCTCCAGGACCGGTTCCAGCAGGCCCGCGTCGCCGTCGGCCTTCACCGCGAGCACCAGACCGGTGCCCGGGCCGGCCGCGCGCTGTGCCCGTCGCCCGGCCGCCCGCAGCGCGTCGAGCGCGATCCGCGCCTCCGCCAGCAGCACCGTACCGGCCGGGGTCAGGGCGACGCTGTGCGTGGTCCGCTCGAACAGGGTGACGCCGAGCTGCCGCTCCAACTGGCGGATGGCCCGCGACAGGGGCGGCTGGGAGATGCCCAGCCGGGCGGCGGCGCGGGCGAAGTTCAGCTCCTCGGCGACCGCGACGAAGTAGCGCAGCGGACGGGACTCCAGGTCCAAGGGGGTCTCCACGGCCTCGTCTCCTCCCGTTCTCTCCCGCCGACCGGTATCCGCCGACCGGTATCCGCCGACCGGTATCCATCGAGCGGTATTACCTTCAGGGTAATGGCCAGGACCGGATCGGTCCTTCAGTTCCCGCGGGCCGGGACCGAGGATCGGTGTGTCGGTTCCCCGTGAACCGCTCGATCCCCTTCCGACTCCAGGAGTGACCCGTGATCGTCGTCACCACGCCCACCGGCCAGATCGGCCGGCGGCTTCTCGACCTCCTCCTCGACACCCCCGACGGCGCTGCCCGGAAGGCCGCCGGGCCGGTCCGCGTGGTCGTCCGCGACCCCGCCCGCCTGGCACCGCACGCGCGGGACCGCGTCGAGGTGTTCCAGGGCTCGCACGCCGACCCCGCCGTGCTCGGCGCGGCCTGTGCGGGCGCGGACCGGGTGTTCTGGCTGGTGCCGCCGGACCCCGCGGCCGGCAGCGTCGAGGGGCACTTCGAGACCTTCACCGAGTCGCTGTGCCAGGTGATCGGGGAACAGGGCGTCGAGCGGGTCGTCGCCGTCTCCTCGCTGGGCCGCGGCGTCGCCGAGGACGCCGGACAGATCTCCGCGTCCCTGGCCATGGACGACACGATCGCCGCCACCGGCGTGCACTACCGGGCGCTGTGCCCGCCGTTCCTCATGGAGAACCTGCTCGGCCAGGCCGAGTCGATCCGCGAGCACGGGGAATTCCGCCTGGCGATGGCCGAGGACCGGGTGCTGCGCACCTGCGCCACCGGCGACATCGCCGCCACGGCCGCCCGGCTGCTGCTCGACGCCGCCTGGACCGGGCGGGACGACGTCCCGCTGGTCGGCCCCGACGCGCTGACCGCCCAAGGCATGGCGGAGGTCGTCTCCGAGGTGCTCGGGCGGCCCGTGCGCGCCCGGCTCACCAGCGCCGAGGACTACCGGGCGGCCCTGGTGAGCCGGGGCGCGAGCGAGGCGTGGGCACGCGGCCTGGCGGACATGACACGGGCGCTGGACGCCAAGGACTTCTACGGCGCCGCCGCGCCGAGCACCCCCCGGACCGCGCCCACCGGGTTCCGTACGTGGTGCGAGGAGACGCTGAAGCCGGCTGTCCTCGGCTGAGGCGGCCCGGGAGTCCGTGGCGGAGCCGCGCCCACCGTCTTGGCGCGTGCGCACTCCCGCTCACCGCTCCAGCAGCATCCGCTGCAACTCCCGCGCGGCCCTCGGCGGGGCCACGTCGCTGCGGTGGGCCAGCGCGATCGTGCGGTGCAGGCCGGGGCGGGCCAGCGGGGTGACGCGCAGGGCGCGGCCGGAGCGGGTGGCGACCATGCGCGGCACGACGGCGACACCGAGCCCCGCCCGGACGAAGCCCAGCACCGCGTCCATCTCGCCGCCCTCCACCGCGAGGTCCGGCTCGAACCCCTCGGCGCGGCACGCGGCCACCGTCAGCTCCCGCAGGTCGTACCCGTGCCGGAACATCACCAGCCGCTCGCCCTCCAGGTCCGCGATGCGCACCGCCGGCCGGCCCCGGCCGGGGGCGGGCGCCTCCGGTGAGGAGACCACCACCAGATCCTCGCGCAGCAGCTCGACCGTGGTCAGCGCGGGGGACGGGCTGGGCAGCGGGAGCACGACCAGGGCGAGGTCGAGCGCGCCGCGCGCCAGTTCCCGTACGAGATCGTGCGAGCCGCCTTCCTCGATCAGCAGCCGGATGCCCGGATAGCGGTCGTGGAAGGCGCGCAGCACGTCCGGCAGCAGCCCCGTGCACAGGCTCGGGGTCGCCCCCAGGCGCACCCGGCCCCGGCGCAGCTGCACCAGCTCCTGCACCTCGTGCCGGGCGGTGTCCGCGTCGGCGAGGATGCGCCGGGCCAGCGGGAGCAGCGCCTCCCCGGCGTCGGTGAGCGTGATGTTGCCGCGCGCCCGCAGGAACAGGTCCGCGCCCAGCTCCCGCTCCAGCGCCTTGATCTGCTGCGACAGCGAGGGCTGGGCGACATGGACCAGATCGGCGGCCCGGGTGAAGTGCCGGGTCTCGGCGACCGCCACGAAGTACTGGAGCTGCTGGAACTGCACCCAGCCACCATAGCCTGCCCCTATCGAATCCAGCCGCACCATGTCTTGGACCGATGGCACGGTGTCGTCCTACCGTCTTGCCCATGGCTCTGGCAACGCGGACGGACCGACGGCCGTCCATGGCACGCACCGTGTGGCGGTCGACCGTCGGGAAGAAGGCCGTGATGGCGGTCAGCGGCCTGATCATGCTGCTGTACCTGATCGCCCACATGATCGGGAACCTGAAGATCTACTTCGGCGCGGGCGAGTTCAACCACTACGCGCACTGGCTGCGCACGGTGGGCGAGCCGTTCATGCACTACGAGTGGACGCTGTGGCTGATCCGGGTGGTGCTGGTCGTCGCGGTCGTCGCGCACGCCGTCTCCGCGTACCAGCTCAGCCGCCGCGACATCAGGGCCCGCCCGGCCAAGTACGTGCACGCCAGGCCCCGGGCGAGCTACGCGACCCGCACCATGCGCTGGGGCGGGATCATCCTCGGCCTGTTCATCGTCTGGCACATCCTGGACCTGACCACCGGCACCGTGCACTCCGGCGGGTTCCAGGCGGGCCACCCGTACCAGAACGTCGTGGACACCTTCTCCACCTGGTACGGCGACGTGATCTACATCGTCGCCATGCTGGCGCTCGGCCTGCACATCCGGCACGGCTTCTGGAGCGCCGCCCAGACCCTCGGCGTCGGCAGCCGCGCCCGCGACCGCGCCCTGAAGACCGTGGCCGACGTCCTCGCAGTCCTGCTCACCGCCGGTTTCATCGCCGTACCGGTGGGCGTGATGACCGGAGTGGTGAGCTGACATGACCTCCTACGCCCACTACCCGACCGGTGAGCCGGTCGCCGACACCAAGGCCCCCGCCGGGCCCGTCCACGAGCGCTGGGACACCCGGCGCTTCGAGGCCAGGCTGGTCAACCCGGCCAACCGCCGCAAGCAGACGGTCATCGTCGTCGGCACCGGCCTGGCCGGCGGCTCCGCGGGTGCCACCCTGGCCGAACAGGGCTACCACGTCGTCCAGTTCTGCTACCAGGACTCCCCGCGCCGTGCCCACTCCATCGCCGCGCAGGGCGGCATCAACGCCGCCAAGAACTACCGCAACGACGGCGACTCCGTGCACCGCCTCTTCTACGACACCGTCAAGGGCGGCGACTTCCGCTCCCGCGAGTCCAACGTGCACCGGCTCGCCCAGATCTCCGTGGAGATCATCGACCAGTGCGTGGCCCAGGGCGTGCCCTTCGCCCGCGAGTACGGCGGCCTGCTCGACACCCGCTCCTTCGGCGGCGTCCAGGTCTCCCGCACCTTCTACGCCCGCGGCCAGACCGGCCAGCAACTGCTGCTCGGCGCCTACCAGGCGCTGTCGCGGCAGATCGCCGCCGGGAACATCGAGATGCACCCGCGCACCGAGATGCTGGACCTGATCCTCGTGGCCGGCCGGGCCCGCGGCATCGTGGCCCGCGATCTGATCACCGGCAGGATCGACACCTATTTCGCGGACGCGGTCGTGCTCGCCTCCGGCGGCTACGGCAACGTCTTCTACCTGTCGACCAACGCCATGAACTCCAACGCGACCGCGATCTGGCGGGCGCACCGGCGCGGCGCCTACTTCGCCAACCCCTGCTTCACCCAGATCCACCCCACCTGCATCCCGCGCACCGGCGACCACCAGTCCAAGCTGACCCTGATGAGCGAGTCGCTGCGCAACGACGGCCGTATCTGGGTGCCGAAGGCCAAGGGCGACGACCGCCCGCCGAACGAGATCCCCGAGGACGAGCGCGACTACTACCTGGAGCGGATCTACCCCTCCTTCGGCAACCTCGTGCCCCGCGACATCGCCTCCCGCGCCGCGAAGAACGTCTGCGACGAGGGCAGGGGAGTGGGCCCCGGCGGCCAGGGCGTCTACCTGGACTTCGCGGACGCCGTCCGGCGCATGGGCCGGGCCCAGGTCCAGGAGAAGTACGGCAACCTCTTCGACATGTACGAGCGGATCACCGCGGAGAACCCGTACGAGGTGCCGATGCGGATCTACCCCGCCGTGCACTACACGATGGGCGGCCTGTGGGTCGACTACGACCTCCAGACCACGGTCCCCGGCCTGTTCGCCGTCGGCGAGGCCAACTTCTCCGACCACGGCGCCAACCGGCTCGGCGCCTCCGCGCTGATGCAGGGCCTGGCCGACGGCTACTTCGTGCTGCCCGCCACCATCAACGACTACCTGGCCCGCCACCCGCACACGTCCCCCGACGACGACCTCACCGCCGACCACCCCGTGGTCCAGGAGGTACTCGCCGAGACCGAGGACCGGCTGCACCTGCTGCTGGCCGTCGACGGCGACCGCACCCCCGACTCCTTCCACCGCGAACTGGGCGAACTCATGTGGGAGCTGTGCGGCATGGCCCGCACCGACGCCGGCCTGCGCAAGGCCCTGGAGCGCATCCCGCTGATCCGCGAGGAGTTCTGGCGGCGCATCAAGGTGCCCGGCACCGGCGAGGAGTTCAACCAGTCCCTGGAGAAGGCCAACCGCGTCGTCGACTACCTGGAACTGGCCGAGCTGATGTGCCTCGACGCCCTGCACCGCGCCGAGTCCTGCGGCGGCCACTTCCGCGAGGAGTCCCAGACCCCCGACGGCGAGGCCGCCCGCAAGGACGACGCGTTCGCCTACGCGGCCGCCTGGGAGTTCACCGGCACCGGCGAGGCCCCCGTCCTGCACAAGGAAGACCTGGCCTTCGAGTACGTCCACCCCACCCAGCGGAGCTACGCATGAAGCTCACCCTGCGCGTCTGGCGGCAGAAGAACGCCCACGCCGACGGCGCCATGTCCACCTACGAGCTGGACGGCGTCTCGCCCGACATGTCCTTCCTCGAAATGCTGGACATCCTCAACGAACAGCTCATCCTGGCCGGTGAGGACCCCGTCGCCTTCGACCACGACTGCCGCGAGGGCATCTGCGGCGCGTGCAGCCTGGTCATCAACGGCGACGCGCACGGCCCCGAACGCACCACCACCTGCCAGCTGCACATGCGGTCCTTCCGGGACGGCGACACCATCGACATCGAACCGTGGCGGGCCGCCGCCTTCCCGGTGGTCAAGGACCTGGTCGTCGACCGCTCGGCCTTCGACCGGATCATCCAGGCCGGCGGCTACGTCACCGCCCCCACCGGCGCCGCCCCCGAGGCGCACGCCACGCCCGTGCCCAAGCCGGACGCCGACTTCGCCTTCGAGCACGCCGAGTGCATCGGCTGCGGCGCCTGCGTGGCCGCCTGCCCCAACGGCGCGGCGATGCTCTTCACCTCCGCCAAGGTCAACCACCTCAACGTCCTCCCGCAGGGCGCGCCCGAACGCGAGACGCGCGTCCTGGACATGGTGGCCCGCATGGACGAGGAGGGCTTCGGCGGCTGCACCCTCACCGGCGAGTGCGCCACCGCCTGCCCCAAGGGCATCCCCCTCATGTCGATCACCGGCATGAACAAGGAATGGCTGCGCGCGACCCGCAGGGCCGGGCGGCGCTGAGAGACGTTCGCCGACAGGGCGCGAACGGGCGGGACCGGGAGTGGTGCTCATCCCCGGTCCCGTCACGCGTTAGGCGCGGGGCCGCCGCCAGGCATCGCGCGTGATCTCCGGACGCAAGGAGAGGGAGCGGTCCAGCGAAGCCGTCACGGCTTTCGAGACCGCGGTGCACGACCGGGACGGTGACCGGTCGACCTACGTCTTCCAGGAGATACACCGGACCTTCGGACAGGCCGACGACGGCGAGCACATCGCCGCCGGGCCCCGGCTGGCCGCGCTGCTGCCCCAGGTGCCGCCCGGCGAGGCGGACGGCGCCCCGGACGCCCCGGTCGTCGAACGGGTCGGCCCGGAGGCGGCCCAGGGCCGGCGGGCCCTGCCCCAGTGGGAGATGGCCTCCGTCGCGATGCTCACCCTGGAGCGGGTGCTCGACGCCGAGCAGACACAGCGCCTGCTCGCCCGCCGCACGCTCCCGCAGTAGCCGCGGCCCGCGCCGTTCAGCAAGCCCACACCCGTTCCTGGGGCGCCGGTCACGTCCGCGCCAACCGGCGTCGGAAGAACTGGAACGGCGGACGCGGCACCCGCGTCCGCCGTCCACCGCCGCCGAACCGGCCCGTGCCCAGGAGTCAGCCATGACCGGCGTTTCCACTCTCGGCCGTCCCCCGCAGCCCGAGGCGCCCGCCCGCTACACCGTCGCCCTGGCCCGCGACGAGGACGACGTACGGGCCGCGCAGCGGCTGCGGTACGACGTCTTCGCCCGGGAGACCGGCGCACTGCTCGCCACCCCCGAACCCGGCCACGACATCGACGCCTTCGACGCGTACTGCGACCACCTGCTCGTCCACGACACCACCACCGGGCAGGTCGTCGGCACCTACCGCCTGCTGCCGCCCGAACGCGCCGCCGTCGCCGGACGGCTGTACGCGGACGGCGAGTTCGACCTGAGCGCGCTGGACGCGCTGCGCCCCGGCCTGGTCGAGGTGGGCCGCTCCTGCGTGCACCCCGATCACCGCGACGGCGCGGTGATCGGACTGATCTGGGCGGGCATCGCCCGGTACATGACCGACCGCGGCCACGCGTGGCTGGCCGGCTGCTGCTCCCTGCCGCTCGCCGACGGCGGCGCGCTCGCCGCCGCCACCTGGGACCGGGTCCGCGCCAAGCACCTGGCACCCCGGGAGTACCGGGTACGCCCGCTGCTGCCCTGGACGCCCGCACCCGGGGCGGCGGCGCCCGCACCCGCCGCCCGCACCGCGCTGCCCGCCCTGCTGCGCGGCTATCTGCGCCTGGGCGCCATGGTGTGCGGGGCGCCCGCCCACGACCCCGACTTCGGTGTGGCCGACCTCTACGTGCTCCTGTCGATGCGCCGCGTCGACCCCCGCTACCTGCGGCACTTCCTCTCCCTCGTACCGCCCGCGCGATGAGCGCCTGGCTGCCCGGCGCGCCCTGCACCCCCAGGGCGTGCGTGCGGGCCACCTCCTCGGCGGCGGCCGTACCGCGCGCGGTGCTGCGGATCGCCGCGCTCGCCGCGCTGCTGCTCGCCGGGGCCGCGCTGGCCCCGCTCGGCCCCCGGCTCCCGGTCCGTTGGACCGGCCGCTGGTGCCGGGCGGTCGTACGGGCCGTGGGGGTCCGGGTACGGATCACCGGCGGCGCCCCGCCCGAGGGCGGCCTGCTGCTGGTGGCCAACCACATCTCCTGGCTGGACGTCCCGCTGCTGGCCGCCGTCCGTCCGGCCCGGATGCTCGCCAAGGCCGAGATCCGCCGCTGGCCGGTGGCGGGCGCGCTCGCGGCCCGCGGCGGTGCCCTGTTCATCGAACGAGACCGGCTGCGGGCCCTGCCGGACACCGTGGCCGCCGTCGCCGGGGTGCTGCGCGGCGGCGGCGCGGTCGCCGCCTTCCCCGAGGGCAGCACCTGGTGCGGCCGGGCCGCGGGCCGCTTCCACCGGGCCGTGTTCCAGGCCGCCCTGGACGCGGGCGTCCCGGTCCAGCCCGTCCGCATCCGCTACCGCCTCGCCCAGGGCACGCCCAGCACCGTCCCGGCCTTCGTCGGCGACGACTCGCTGCTCGCCTCGGTGTGGCGTGTCGCCTCGGCCCGCGGCCTGGTGGCCGAGGCGGAGGTACGGCCCGCCGTCCCACCGGGCACCTGCCCGGACCGCCGGACGCTGGCCCTGGCCGCCCGGCCGGACCGGGAAGGCAGGCGGGACCCGGAGGACCGGCAGGACCGGCCGGAGCAGGCGGACCGGCCGGAACAGGCGGGCCGCCCGGCCGGACCCCCTCGGCCTCACCCGCAGAACATGTCCCGTCCCGGCCGCTCGCCCGTGGCCAGGAAGCGGGACACCGTGCGGTCGCCGCACGGGTTGCCGTTGGCGAGGTAGGCGTCGTGGCCGGTGGAGTCCACCACGACCAGGGCCGCGCGCCGGCCGAACGCCCGGCGCAGTTTCAGCGCGCCGCCGAGCGGCGTGGCCACATCGCGCCGGTTCTGCACCAGCAGGACGTCGGCGGGACCGGAGTCGGTGATCCGTACCGGCGCCTGCCGGGGCGGGTACGGCCAGGCGGCGCAGAGCATGGCGTTGCGGGGCATCCCCGCGGTCAGGGGATGCGCGGCGCGGCTCGCGGCGACCGCCTCGCGGTAGCCGGCGGGGGAGCGGGGCCAGGCCACGTCGTTGCACAGGGTCGCCGCGCCGACCGCCGTGACATTCTGCACCTGCTCCTGCGGCGGTGACGCGGGCGCGGGCGGCAGCGGGGAGCCGTCCAGGGCGGCCCGCATCAGCCGCGCCAGGGCCGGGAAGCCGGTGCGCGGGGTGTAGAAGCTGTCCAGCATCGTCTGGCGCAGCACATTGCCGTCCAGGCGGGGCGGGTTGGCACCCGTCCAGGGCAGCGGGGCGTGGTCCAGGCGCGCGGCCAGCTTCAGGAACAGCGGCCGCACCTCGGCGGGCGTCGCGGCCAGCCGCACCGGGTTGCCCGGCGCCGACGCCCACGCGGCGAACTCGGGGAAGACGTCCTCCGCTCCGGTCGCGTAGGCGGCGAGCCAGCCGCGCCCCACCCGGGCCGGGTCGGGGTCGTCGTTGCTGTCCAGCACGATCCGGTCGGTGCGGTCGGGGAACAACTGGGCGTACACGGCGCCCGCGTACGTCCCGTACGACACGCCCCAGGCGGAGATCCGGCGCTCGCCGAGCGCGGCCCGCACCCGGTCGATGTCACGGGCCTCGTCGGCGGTGCTGATGTGCCGGATCAGCTCGCCGCCGTTGCGGGCGCAGGCGCCGGCCATCCGCCGCGCGGCGGCCAGGTTGCCGGCCACGGACCCGTCCACCGCCGGCCACGGGCGCAGGGTGGTCAGGGCCAGGTCGGCGGGGGCCAGTCCGCAGTCGACGGAGGTCGAGGGGGCCAGGCCGCGGGGCGCGAACCCGATCAGGTCGTAGGAGTCCCGGATCTCCTGGGGCAGCTTCTGTCCCTTGCCCGAGGGGTCGGCGAGGCTGGAGTTGCCCGGTCCGCCGGGGATCAGCAGCAGCGCGCCGCGGCGGTCCGCGGGCTTCTCGGCCCGGACCCGGGAGACGACGATGTCGATCTTCCGGCCGCCGGGACGGGCGTAGTCCATCGGCACCCGGAGGGTGGCGCACTGCCGCCGTATGTCCGCCCCGCCGTCCGGGCAGGCGGACCAGTGGAGCGGGGCGGAGGGGACGGCCGCGCTCGCGGGCGCGGCCCGGGCGAGCGGCGCGGCGAGGCCGAGCAGCGCGACGGAGACGGCGGCCCAGGCGGTTCTTCTGCTGAGGATCTGCTTCATGCACAGCAGCCTCGCGGTTCCCGCCCGTACCCGACATCCGGCCAACTCGACGGTTCACACGGGGGATTGCCCCCGCAGCGAACCCGCTCAGCCCTCGGCGGCACCGCTCAGCGCGGCGCGCGGGCCGGACACCGCTCAGTCCAGCGCGCGGGCCAGATAGGGCGCCGTCGCGCTGTCCCGTGCCCGCGCCACCCGCGCCGGCGGGCCCGCCGCCACGATCCGGCCGCCCGCGTCGCCGCCGCCCGGCCCCAGGTCCACCACCCAGTCGGCGCCGGCCACCACCGACATGTCGTGCTCGACGACGATCACGGTGTGCCCGGCGTCGACCAGCCCGTGCAACTGGCGCATCAGCACCTGCACATCGGCCGGATGCAGTCCCGTCGTCGGCTCGTCCAGCAGATAGAGGGTGTGCCCGCGCCGCCCGCGCTGCAACTCGCTCGCCAGCTTGATGCGCTGTGCCTCGCCGCCGGACAGCTCCGTCGCCGGCTGCCCCAGGCTCAGATAGCCGAGCCCCACGTCGAGCAGGGTGCGCAGGCTGCGGGCCACACCCGGGGTGTCGGCGAAGAACTCCGCCGCGCCCTCCACCGTCAGGTCCAGCACCTCGGCGATGGTGCGTCCCCGGTACGTCACCTCCAGCGTCGCGGCGTTGTACCGGGCGCCGCCGCACTCCGGGCACGGCGCGTACGTGCTCGGCAGGAACAGCAGCTCCACGCTCACGAAGCCCTCGCCCTGGCAGGTCTCGCACCGGCCGCCGGCCACGTTGAAGGAGAACCGCCCGACACCGTAACCGCGTTCCCGGGCCGCGTCCGTGGCCGCGAACACCTTGCGCACGGTGTCGAACAGGCCGGTGTAGGTGGCCAGGTTCGAGCGCGGGGTCCGCCCGATCGGCTTCTGGTCCACGAAGACCAGCCGCCCGACCCCGGGCAGCTCCTCGGTGATCTCCCCGATGAGCGTCGACTTCCCGGACCCGGACACACCGGTGACCGCGGTGAACGCGCCCAGCGGGAACCGCGCCGTGACCCCGCGCAGGTTGTGCCGGGTCACCGGCCCCACCGTCAACTCGTCGCCCGACGTACGCACTTGGCGTTCCGATGCGGCGGGAGGGGCGAACAGGAAGCGGGCCGTGGCCGACTCGGCGACCTGGGCCAGCCCGTCGACCGGCCCGCTGTGCAGCACCAGCCCGCCGTGCTCCCCGGCACCCGGACCGACGTCCACCACCCAGTCCGCGCCCCGCACCACGTCCAGGTGGTGTTCCACCACGAACAGCGAGTTCCCCGCGGCCTTCAGCCGCTGCAACACCGTGAGCAGCGCCTCGGTGTCCGCCGGGTGCAGCCCCGCCGACGGCTCGTCCAGGACGTACACCACCCCGAACAGCCCGGACCGCAGCTGGGTGGCGAGCCGCAGCCGCTGCAGCTCACCGGCCGAGAGGCTGGGCGCGGTCCGGTCGAGGCTGAGATAGCCGAGGCCCAGCTCGACGACGGGCGCGATCCGGGACCTCAGATCCTCGGTGAGGACACGGGCCGCCTCGGACGTGCCGTGCGGCATCCCGGCCAGCTCGGCCAGCTCGGCCAGCGGCAGCGCGGCCAGCTCGGCGATGGTGCGCCCGGCGAAGGTGACGGCCAGTGCCTCGGGCCGCAGCCGGCTGCCGCCGCACACCGCGCAGGGCGCGGAGACGAGGAACCGTTCGGCCTTCGCCCGCAGCGTCGGGCTCTTCGAATCGGCGAACGTCTTCAGCACATACCGGCGGGCGCTCATGTACGTGCCCTGGTACGGACGTTGGATCCGGTCGGCGTCCCGCACCGGTTGCACGGTCACCACCGGCTGCTCGTCCGTGAACAGGATCCACTCCCGCTCCTTGGCCGGCAGCTCCCGCCAGGGCCGGTCCACGTCGTAGCCGAGTCCGTCGAGGACGTCCCGCAGGTTCTTGCCCTGCCAGGCCCCCGGCCACGCGGCGATCGCCCCCTCGCGGACCGACAGCGACGGATCGGGGACCAGCAGTTCCTCGCTCGTGCGGTGCACCCGCCCCAGCCCGTGGCACTCCGGGCACGCCCCGGCCGCCGTGTTCGGCGAGAAGGCGTCCGAGTCGAGCTGCTCGGCGCCCGGCGGGTAGTCACCGGCCCGGGAGAACAGCATCCGCAGCGAGTTGGACAGGTTCGTCACGGTCCCCACCGAGGACCGCGAGGTCGGCGCCGACCGCCGCTGCTGCAGCGACACGGCCGGCGGCAGCCCGCTGATCTCCCCGACCTTCGGCGCCCCCACCTGGTGGATCAGCCGGCGCGCGTAGGGCGCCACCGACTCGAAGTACCGCCGCTGCGCCTCCGCGTAGACGGTCCCGAACGCCAGCGACGACTTGCCCGACCCCGACACCCCCGTGAACACGGCGAGCGCGTCCCGGGGCACATCGACGTCGACGCCCCGGAGATTGTGCTCACGGGCGCCCCGGACACGGACGTACGGATCGTGGGAGGTATGCATGGCGGCGCTCCGGACGGTGACGGGAACATGCGACGAACGGGCACGAGCAGACTCCGCAATCCTATGCGGACGGCTGCGGGCGGCCGCCGAAGACCCCGGCCAGCAGCCGGTACGACTCCACCAGGGCCGCCCGGTCGTACGTGCTGGTGGTGACCAGGACCTCCTGGGCGCCCGTCTCCTTCAGCAGCGTCTCCAGCGCGTCGGCCACCTGGTCCCGGGTGCCGGTGAGGTGGCCGGTCAGGCCGGACTCGTAGAAGCCGCGCTCCTTGGCGGTCATCGGGAGGGCGGCGACGCGGTCGGCGGGCGGCAGCGGCGGGAACGTGCCGTGGGTGCGGGCGTGGGCCATCGACCAGGCCTCCGGGAGCAGCAGGCGGTGGGCCTCCGCCTCGGTGGCGGCCACCGCGACCGTGCCCGAGACGACGACGTAGGGCTCGGCCGCCCAGGGGGAGGGGCGGAAGTCCGCGCGGTAGCGGTCGATGCCGCGCAGCAGCTTCTCGCGGTCGCGCAGATCACCGATGACCAGGGGCAGTCCGGCGCGGGCGGCGATCTGCGCCCCCTCGCCCATGGCCAGCACGAACGGCGGTACGCGCAGCCCCTCGGCGGGCCGGGCGTGCGCGCCGGTCGGCGAGGTGCCCTCGAACCAGCCGAGCAGCTCCGCCAGTTGCGCCGCGAAGTCCCCCGCGTCGCCCTTGTCGTGACCCAGGGCCCGGCGGACGCCGTCGGTGAAGCCGACGGACCGGCCGAGCCCCATGTCGACGCGCCCGGGGTACAGCGACTCCAGCACGCCGAACTGCTCGGCCACCACCAGGGGCCGGTGGTTGGGCAGCATCACCCCGCCGGTGCCGACCCGGATCGTACGGGTGGCGGCGGCGACGGCGGCGGCCAGCACGGTCGGCGCGGACCCGGCGACGCCGGGCACGCCGTGGTGCTCGGAGACCCAGAAGCGGTGGTAGCCGAGGCGCTCGGCCTCCTGCGCCAGGCGCACGGTGTCCCGCAGGGCCTCGCCGGCCGGCCGGTCCGCACGGGTGCGGGAACGGTCGAGGACGGCGAAGCGGGTGGCGGCGATCAGGGAACTCACACCGGGTTCAACACGGCAGCCCGCCCAGGATTCCCGATTGCCGCCGCCCTCAGCGGGAGCTGTCGTCGGGCTCGGGACCCCAGTACTCCGGCCCGCCGCCGCGCCAGTCGATGAGCGGGGAGACCGAGACCTCCACGGGGTCGACGTCGAGACCCGCGCGCCGCAGGAACTCGGCGACATCCGCGGTGCTGTACGCGAGACCCAGGATCTCGCCGTTCACGCGGACGCGCCGGCCGCCCGTCGGCGAGGGCGGGTGCACGGTGACGGGCAGTGCTCCGGACATGCTCCCAGCATCGGGTGCCGGGCCCGGACCCGCATCCGGACGGCCACCGGCGGCCGCGGCCGTACGGCCACCGGCGGCGGTTCCCGGAGCGGCGGCCCCGGGAACGGGACGCCTTCTTCGCGGCCGCGCCCGAGGAACCCGCCCGGCGGACCGAGCTGGGCAAGCACCTGAGACGCCGAGACGCGTCGGGGGACGTACGCGAGGACGTACCCGCGCGGGAGCGCTCGGTCAGTCCGTGTCCTCGATGCGGAAGCCGATCTTGAGGCCCACCTGATAGTGCTCGATCCGCCCGTTCTCGATCTGGCCCCTGACCTGGGTCACCTCGAACCAGTCGAGGTTGCGCACGGTCTGCGAGGCCCGCGTGATGGCGTTGCGGATGGCCTCGTCGATCCCCTCGTGCGAGCTGCCGACGATCTCGGTGACCCGGTAGGTGTGGTCGGTCATGGCGGTGCTCCTCTCGTGTGGCACACGTCACTCCACGGTGCCGTACGCCGGGCGCGAGCGCGAGATGTGCGGTCCGTGACCGGACCGCCACTTGACCTCCGCATTGGTCCATACCAAAATCCCAGGACACCCGTACGAGCCCAGCTCGGCCCCCCACGTCGGGATCTCCCTGTCCACCTGGCAGAAACAGGACCCCTTCGTGAAACGTCGCCTCCTCGCCCTCGTCTGTGCGTCCGCGTCCCTGGTCAGCGCCTGCGGCGCGCTGCCGGGCGGCACCGGCGGCCGGCACACCGTCACCGTGTGGCTGATGAAGGACAGCGCCTCGCAGGACTTCCTGCGCCGCTTCACCGAGGACTTCGAGCACACCCACAAGAACCTGCGCCTGGACATCCGCATCCAGGAATGGACCGGCATCGGCCCCAAGGTGCAGTCCGCGCTGTCCGCCGGCTCCGACGACGGCCCGGACGTGATCGAGGTCGGCAACACGCAGGTCGCCCAGTATGTCGAGGATGGCCGGCTGACCAACCTGACGCTGGAGTCGATGCGGGACTGGGGCATGCAGGACTGGCTGCCCGGCCTGGCCGAGCCGGGCCTGGACAACTCCGCCCAGTACGGCATCCCCTGGTACGCGGCCAACCGGGTCGTCATCTACCGCAAGGACCTGTTCGAGAAGGCCGGCATCCAGTCCCCGCCGCGCACCCGGGACGAGTGGCTGGCCGACACCGAGAAGCTCGACACCGACACCGACCAGGGCATCTACCTGGCCGGACAGGACTGGTACACGCTGTCCGGCTTCATCTGGGACGAGGGCGGCGACCTCGCCAAGGAGTCCGCCACCACCTGGAAGGGCACGCTCGACACCCCGGCCGCCCTGCGCGGCATGGACTTCTACCGGCGGCTGCAGGCCCTGGGCGACGGGCCCAGGGGCGCCGACGAGGAGCACCCGCCGCAGGCCGGGGTGTTCGCCGGCGGGAAGGTGGCGCAGATCGTGGCCGTGCCCGGACTGGCCCAGGCCATCGTGCGCCAGAACCCCGCCCTCAAGGACCGGCTCGGCTTCTTCCCGGTGCCGGGCAGGACCGCCGCGCGGCCCGGCTCCGTCTTCACCGGCGGCTCCGACCTCATCGTGCCGCGCAACACCGACGACCGGGAGGCCGCCGTCGCCGTGGTCGCCGCGCTCACCGGCGCCAAGTGGGACACCGAACTGGCCCGCACCATGAACTACGTCCCCAACAAGACCACCCTCGCCGCCGCGGTCGCCGGCGAGGAGGGCGTCGCCGCCATGGCGGCGGGCGCCGCGCACGGCAGGGCGACCCCCAGCACACCGCAGTGGGCGGCCGTCGAGGCGGACAACCCGATCAAGCAGTACATGACGAAGGTGCTCGCCGGAGGCGACCCGCCGACCGAGGCGCGCCGCGCCTCGCAGCGGATCACCAAGGAGCTGGCGCCCGGCCCGGGGTGAGCCGCACGGCAACCGGCCGGACCCGTCCGGCCCACCGCGTCCGGCCCACCCCGACCGGCTCGTTCACCGCGTCCGGCTCACCGCACCACGCTCAGCGAGAGCGCGAAGCGCCCGGCCTCGTCGGTCCACCACCGGGCCAGGTCCAGCCCGGCCCCGGCCAGTTCCGCCGCCACGCCCTCCTCGCGGAACTTGGCCGACACCTCGGTGCGCAGGTCCTCGCCCGCCGCGAAGTGCACGGCGAGGTCGAGGGCGGGCACCTTCACGGTCTGGTCGGCGCGCGAGCGCAGCCGCATCTCGACCCATTCCTCGGCGGCGTTCCACAGCGCCACGTGGTCGAAGGCGTCCGGGTCGAAGTCGGCGCCCAGTTCGCGGTCGACGACGGCCAGGACGTTCTTGTTGAACGCCGCCGTCACCCCGGCCGCGTCGTCGTACGCCCGTACCAGGACGTCCTCGTCCTTCACCAGATCGGTGCCGAGCAGCAGCCCGTCGCCGGGGGAGAGCAGGGCGCGTACCGCGGTCAGGAACGCGGCGCGTTCGGCGGGCAGCAGATTGCCGATGGTGCCGCCGAGGAACGCCACCAGGCGTGGGCCGGGGGCGGCGGGCAGGGTGAGTCCGGCGGTGAAGTCGGCGATCAGCGCGTGCACGGTGAGGCCGGGCCGCTCGGCGGTGAGTGCCTGCCCGGCCTGGCGCAGCGCGCTGTCGCTGACGTCGACGGGGACATAGGTGTCCAGGGAGGTGAGCGCGTCGAGCAGGTACCGGGTCTTCTCCGAGGACCCGGAGCCCAGTTCGATCAGGGTGCGGGCGGGCAGCGTGGCGGCGATCTCGTCCGCGCGGTGGGCGAGGATCTCGCGCTCGGCGCGGGTCGGGTAGTACTCGGGGAGTTCGGTGATCCGCTCGAACAGGTCGCTGCCGTGCGCGTCGTAGAACCACTTGGGCGGCAGGGTCTTGGGGTCGCCGGTCAGGCCGTGCCGCACGTCGGTGCGGAGCGCGGCGGCCATGGCGTCCTCGGGCAGGGTGCGGGTGATGCGGAACGGACTCAACGGCGGGGCTCCTCGGAGGGTGCGGGCACCAGGTCCTCGGTGAGGTCCTTGAGCGGGGTCAGCAGGACGTCCGTGCGGCTCGCCACCACCAGGGTGCGGTCGGGGACCTCCCGCCACAGCGGGTCGTCGTCGTACGGCTCGGAGGCCACCACCGTGCGGCGGCCCGGCTCGATGCGGTACCACAGGGTGTCGCCCCAGGCGGTCGCGGTGATACCGGAGCCGTCGGTGAGCAGCAGGTTGAGCCGGGCGCCGGGGGCCGCCGCGGCGACCTCCAGGACGGTGTCGGCCAGGGCCTGGGCGGGCTCGTCGCCGCCGCGCAGCCGGGCCAGCACGAGCGCCCAGACGAGCGCGGAGTCGGTACGGGCCTCCAGCGACAGCAGCGCCTCGGACGGCAGCGTCCGGGCCACCGCGGCGAGCGGTCCGGGCCAGCCGGGCACGGCGCCGTTGTGGCTGAACAGCCAGCGGTCCGCGGCGAACGGCGCGGCCGCCGCCTCGGCGTCGGCGCCCGCCAGGGTGGCGTCGCGCACCGCGGCCAGCAGCGCGGTGGTGCGCACCACCCGGGCCAGGTCGGCGAAGGACTGGTCCGCCCAGATCGGCCCGGCCCGGCGGTAGCGGGCCGGGACCGGGTCGCCGTCGGCGTACCAGCCGATGCCGAAACCGTCGGCGTTGACCGTCCCGTGCCGCTGGTGCCGGGGCGCCCACGACTGCCGGTACAGGCCGTGCGGGGGCTCCACCAGGAACCGGCCGAGCGGTACCGCCTCGCCCACGTGAGCCAGGTGACGGCACATCAGGACTCCTGCGGCCGGGCCGAGCGGGCGGTGCGGAACCCGGAGAAGATCTGCCGCCGCACCGGATAGTCCCAGTTGCGGAAGGTCCCCCGGCAGGCCACCGCGTCCACGGCGAACGAACCGCCGCGCAGCACCTTGTACTCCGGCCCGAAGAACACCTCGGAGTACTCCTTGTACGGGAACACGGTGAACCCCGGGTACGGCAGGAAGTCGCTCGCCGTCCACTCCCACACGTCACCGATCAACTGCCGTACGCCGAGCGGCGACTGCCCGTCCGGGTAGCTGCCGGCCGGGGCCGGGCGCAGATGGCGCTGCCCGAGGTTGGCGTGCTCGGGGGCCGGGTCGGCGTCGCCCCACGGGTAGCGCCGCGAGCGGCCGGTGGCCGGGTCGTGGCGGGCAGCCTTCTCCCACTCGGTCTCGGTGGGCAGCCGCCGCCCGGCCCAGCGGGCGTAGGCGTCGGCCTCGTACCAGCACACGTGCAGGACCGGTTCGTCGGCCGGTACGGCCTCGGTGGCGCCGAAGTGGCGGCGCAGCCACTGCCCGCCGTCGCGGCGCCAGAACAGCGGGGCGGTGATGCCGTGCCGCCGCAGGTGGGCCCAGCCGTCCGGCGCCCACCAGCGCGGGTCGTCGTAGCCGCCGTCCTCGATGAACGCCAGGTAGGCGGCGTTGGTCACCGGGGCGGTGTCGATCCAGAACGGCGCCACCTCGCGCGGGTGCGCGGGCCGTTCGTTGTCCAGCGCCCACGGCTCGGTCGAGGTGCCCATGATGAACGGGCCGCCGGGGACGAGGACTTCGGCCGGTCCGGTGAACGCCGGGTCCGGCCGCCGCGGGGCCGGCGCGGTGAGGGCCTGCGGGCCCCGGCGCAACTGATGGGTGATCAGCATCGTCTCGTCGTGCTGCTGTTCGTGCTGGGCGATCATGCCGAACGCGAAGCCCGCCTCGGTCAGCCGCGAGCCGTCCAGCGTGGTGGTCTCCAGCAGGTCCAGCACCCGCCCGCGCACCTCGGCGGCGTACGCGCGGGCCTCGCCCGGGTCCAGCAGCGGCAGCGTGGGGCGTGCGGCGCGCGGGTGCTCGAAGGCGTCGTAGAGACTGTCGATCTCCGGGCGCATCGCCTCCCGCCCGCCGACCGCCCGCAGCAGCCACAGCTCCTCCTGGTTGCCGATGTGGGCGAGGTCCCACACCAGCGGGGACATCAGCGGGGAGTGCTGGGCGGTCAGGTCGGGCTCCTCGACGCAACTGGTCAAAAGGGTGGTGCGGTCGCGGGCCGTGGTGAGGGAGGCCAGGGCCCGCTCGCGCAGTGCTTCGGTGCCGGCCTCGGGGCCGGGAACGGGGGCGGTCATGTGAGGATGTCCTTCCCGTGGACGCGCGCTTCCTCGCCGCGCACTCGGTCGAGCAGGTCGTCGGCGGGACATCGGCCCCTGCGGACGTAGTGGTCCAGGTGGGCCGCGACGGCGCCGGTCACCTCGTCACCGGCCCCGAGCCGGGGCAGGGCCGCGACGGCGGCCTCGAAACAGATGACGGCGGCCTCGCGCAGCTCCGGATCGGCGAGGGCCGAGCGGGCCGCGTCGGCCCACAGCGCGTTGTGCGGCGCGGGCCGGGTCAGGGCGCGTTCGGCGAGCGGCTTCACCGCCCGGTACGCCGTCTCGGACGCCTCCGGGTCGTCGAAGAGCGCCGCCGTCACCGCGAGCGGCACGATCCACCCGTCGTCGCCCGGCTGCGCGTCGATCATGCGCAGCTCCAGATGGCCGCGCGGCCGGACCGGCGGGAACAGCGTGGTGAGGTGGTAGTCGAGATCCTCGCGGGTCGGCGGTCTCGGCAGGCCGGAGCGTATCCAGTCGCGGAACGTCAGGCCGTCGGGCACCTGCCACGGTCCGTCCTCGCGGCGTACGCACATCACCGGCGCGTCCAGGACGTGCCGTGTCCAGGCGGCGCGGGGATCGCCGTCCAGCGAGGGACCGCCCGCGCGGCCCGGGCCGATCTGCGCCCAGTGCAGCTGCCGGGTGGAGCGCCAGCCGGTGGGCCGCCCGGCGACCAGCGGGGAGCTGGCGAACGCGGCCACCAGGACCGGGCCGAGCTGGTGCGCCAGCCACCAGCGCCGCACATGGCCCAGCGGACCGGGCTCCTCGTGGCCGGCGTCCACGCACACCTGCACGGAGGCCGAGGCGCACATCATGTGCCGGCCCGCGGGCCCGTTCCGGTCCAGGCACTGCTCCAGGGCGTCGTAGCGCCGCTCGCGCAGGAACCTGCCGGGGGTGTGCCAGGGATCGTGGCCGGCGCCGACGAGGCACAGGCCCTGCCCGGCCAGTACGGCACGGACGGCGTCGAGGTCGGCGGAGACGGTGCTGACGCACTCCGTCAGGGAGGCGGCGGGGGGTGAGCTGAGTTCCAGCTGGCCGCCGGGTTCCACGGTGAGCGCCGACCCCAGGGGTACGGCCCGCAGGGCGGCGTAGGCCGCTTCGAGTCGTTCGGGTGTCACGGGGAGCCGCGGCGTGCGCAGCTCGTGGACCAGCCATTCGGTTTCGACACCGAGGGTGCGGGGCGGCCCGGTCTTGAAGCAGATGCCGCTGACCAGAGCCTCGGCCCCGGCCTCGGTGACGGCGCCACGGTATTCCGTACAGCCGCCCTCCGAGGCGGATCGTGCATCGGACATGTCGGGATCCTCCTGAGATTCCACCATGCCACCGGCCCGGGATCGGTGGGCCGGGACGGTGTCACACGCGTCCCACCCAAGACCTTCCGATCGATTCGCACAAGGGTGCAGATCGGGACAATAGTGGCCCGGAATTGTCGTTTCCGCGATGTTTCCCGTTGCGTTTCCCTGTACTCCCCGGTCCTCCCGCCCGGCATCCCCGGTCCTCCTGCCCGGCATCCCGGTCCGGGAAAACTCCGTTGCGCCACGGGCCCGTGATCGCTCAGGATCGGTGCATGAACACGGGGGACGCCGCGCGGGCCGCGGTCGTGGCGCGTACGGGGGTGGCGCCATGAGCGCGCGCCTGCGCGGCATCGCACAGCAGACGGAACAGATCGTGACGGCGGGGTCCTACCGGGCCTCCGGCGGCGCCGAGGTGCCCCTGTCGGAGGCCGTCGAGGCCGCCCGGCGCGGTACGCGCCTGCACGGGCCCGAGCCGGTGCCGGTGCCGCGCTGGAGCCCGGCCGCCACGCGCGTCGAGGTCACCGGCGAGAGCAGCCTCGCCGCGGCCCGCCGGCTCACCGGCCCGGTCGCCGTACTGAACTTCGCCTCGGCGCGGAACCCCGGCGGCGGCTACCTCAACGGCGCGCAGGCCCAGGAAGAGGCCCTGTGCCGGGCCTCCGCGCTGTACACCTGCCTGCTCGAAGCCAAGGGCTTCTACGACCACCACCGGGCCCACCGTGACCCGTTCTACTCCGATCGGGTGATCCACTCACCGGCCGTGCCCGTCTTCCGCGACGACCGCGGCGAGCTGCTGGACGAGCCGTACACCGCGGGCTTCCTGACCGCCGCGGCGCCGAACGCCGGGGTCGTCCTGCGGGACGCGCCCGAGCGGGCCGCCGGACTGCCGGGGGCCCTCGCCGTCCGTGCCGGACGCGTGCTGGAGACGGCCGCCGCGCACGGCTACCGGCGACTGGTGCTCGGAGCCTGGGGATGCGGGGTCTTCCGCAACGACCCGGCGCAGGTGGCGGGCGCCTTCCGTACGCTGCTGGGCCCCGGCGGGCGGTTCGCGGACGCCTTCGAGCACGTGGTGTTCGGGGTGCTGGACCGCACCCCGGGGAACACCGTCCGCGCGGCGTTCGCACGGACGTTCGCCTGAGCGGCCGTCGCCGCCGCCCGGCGGTTCAGCTCCAGCCGTAACGCTGCCGCAGCCGGGCCACCACGGTGTCGAACCGCGGCCGGTCCAGCGCGCACGCCTCGCGCCGCATGCCGTCCTCGTGCAGCCGCAGTATCCGGTCCACGTCCACCCACGAGTCGCGCCCCGAGCGGTCCCAGGGCCCGTTCCCGATCGGCACCCACTCGCGGTCGCCGTCATGCGCCTTGCTCGACAACCGCACGGCGAGCAGGGTCCCCGCCGCCTCCCGGGCCACCACCAGCACCGGCCGGTCCTTGCCCCGCCCGTCGTTCTCCTCGAAGGGCACCCAGGTCCAGACGATCTCGCCGGGATCGGGGTCGCCGTCGTGCGCGGGCGCGTACGCGGTGCGCACCGGGCCGACCTCGCGCGGATCGGCCTCGGTGGTGGCGGCGGGACCGTACCGGCCGGGAACGTTCTCATCGGTGAAGGAAGTCATCCGGGCACCCTAGAACGTAAGCGCCGGTACGCCGACGCCGGGCGGGCGCGGAGCACGCGGCCGTGCGGACACCGAAGGGCGGCGGGGGTGGTGGGGGATGGAGGGAGGTTGCCGGGGGCGAGGGGGCTTGTCCTCGGGCCGATGTGCCGTCAGGAGACCTCGTCGCGCGAGCGGATGCGCAGGCCGGGGCGGCGCCGGTGGACCGTCAGGCAGGCGAGGCCGTCCGCTCCGGCGGTGACGCCGCGCGTCGAGCCGCGCGGCAGCCAGGCCGTCACGCCCTCGGCCAGGCGCCGGGGTCAGTCCCCGGGCCCGCGCCGAGGAGGCCGTCGCCGGAGACGACGTACAGCAGGACGTCCAGGTCCGGTTCGGCATGCGGCGCGCCCCGCCCGGTGAGCGACGGAACGACAGGGAGCCCTGGCACCCCTGGCGCCCCGACCGCGCCGACCGCGGCGAAGCGACCTCGCTGGTCCGCCGGGGCCGGTTCCGGTCACTCACCGGGCCAGCAGCCTGCGCAGCCAGTCCAGGTGGGCGGTCCGGGCCGAGCGGGCCAGGGCCGACTGGGCGGCGAAGGCGTCGAAGCCGTGGAAGCCGCCGGGCCAGACGTGGAGTTCCGCGTCGCCGCCGGCCTGCCAGATGCGGGAGGCGTAGGCGACGACCTCGTCACGGAACGTCTCCGCGGAGCCGACGTCGAGGAAGGCCGGGGGCAGGCCCGACAGATCCTCCGCGCGGGCCGGCGCGGCGTACGGCGACACGTCGGGGCCGCCGCGCCGGTCGCCCAGCAGTGCCGTCCACCCGGTCTCGTTGGCGGTGCGGTCCCAGACACCGGTGCCCGCCATCTGCCGGGCGGACGGAGTGTCGTTGCGGTCGTCGAGCATCGGGTACATCAGCAGCTGCCCGAGCGGGCGCGGCCCGCCGCGGTCGCGCAGCAGCAGCGCCAGCGCGGCGGTGAGGCCGCCGCCCGCGCTCGCCCCGGCGATCACGATCCGCTCCGGATCACCCCCGAGTTCGGCGGCGTGCTCCGCCGTCCACACCAGACCCGCGTACACGTCCTCCACCGGCGCGGGGTGCGGGTGTTCCGGCGCCAGCCGGTACTGCACCGACACCACGACCGCGTCCAGCTCCCGCGCCCATTCCAGGAACACGTCCACGCCGATCCGGTGGTCGCCGAGGACCATGCCCCCGCCGTGCACGTGGTAGAGCACCGGCCGCGGCCCGGCCGTGGCCGGTGCGGCGGGGCGGCAGATCAGCAGGGAGACGTCGGGCGCTTCCTCGGGCCCGGGCACCTCGCGGACCGTCACCTCGAAGGCGCCGCCCAGGGTCAGGTCCGGCCCCGCCGCCAGGGCGAGGGCGGCACTCTCCCGCGCGGCGGCCAGGTCCGCCGGGGTGAATCCGGGCCGCAGGAGGTCCCTCAGCTCCGTCAGGAGCACGGCCAGCTCGGGATCGAACGGGGGCGGGACCGGCGTCATGGAGTCTCCTCGCGCGGGGCCGGCCGCGGTGGGCGGCGGCGGGATCGTACGGACGTGGGCGGGGTCGTACGCCCGGGGTCGGGTCGTACGGCCATGATCGTGCCCTCGTCCGCGTACCCGCTGGGACGCGTCCGCGTACCCGCCGGACCGGTCCGCGTACCCGCCGGGACCGGTCCGCGTCCCGGCGGCGCCTGTGACACGTGGTCTATGGTGCTCCCGGAACGGCCGGAGGGGCCGGAACCGTGTCGGCTCCGGCCCCTCCGGGCGGTCTCAGCGGGCTCAGACGGCGACGGTCTCGCCGGCGTGGCCGTGCAGGCGCGTGACGACCTCGGTCAGCTGACCGGCGACCTCGGCGTCGTCGATCGGGTGGGTCTGGGCGAAGCGGGTCAGCGAGCCGGGGATGGAGAGCTTGATGTCCTCGATCACCTTGCCGCCGGCGATGCCCACGGCCTTGCGGGTGTCGTCGTGCGCCCACACACCGCCGTACTGGCCGAAGGCGGTGCCGACCACGGCGACGGGCTTGCCCACGAAGGAGCCGGCGCCGTAGGGGCGGGACAGCCAGTCGATGGCGTTCTTGAGGACGGCCGGGATGGTGCCGTTGTACTCGGGGGTGAAGAGCAGGAAGGCGTCGGCGACCGCGGCGGCCTCGCGCAGCTTGGCGGCGGCGGCCGGTACGGTGCCCTCGACGTCGACGTCCTCGTTGTAGAACGGGATCTCGGCGAGGCCGTCGAAGACCTCGACCTCGGCGCCCTCGGGGGCGAGCTTGGCGGCGGCCTCGGCGAGCTGGCGGTTGTGCGAACCGGCGCGGACGCTGCCGACGAGGGCGAGGATGCGAACAGACATGGGGGACTCCAAGGGGGAAACACTGCCGTAACGATCCGGACCGAGGTCCGTTTAATTTTCTACCAGAGTAACCGGACCGCGGTCCAGTTCTGTTCCCGATGCTTTACGCTGTCTTCATGTCCCGCGCTCTGCCGCCCTTCCCCACACCTCAAGAGCCCACAGCCGAACTGGTGTTGCTCGAAGTCGGCGCCGGCACGGACGAACCCGGCCTGCGGGCCGACGCGGCACGCAACCGCGCCCGGCTGCTGGACGCCGCGGCCCGCCTGGTCGCCGAGCACGGCGCGGCCGGCGTCACGATGGAGGCGGTGGCCGCGGCCGCCCAGGTGGGCAAGGGCACCGTCTTCCGCCGCTTCGGCGACCGCACCGGCCTGCTCACCGCGCTCCTCGACCACTCCGAGAAGAAGTTCCAGGCGTCCTTCCTCAGCGGTCCGGCCCCGCTGGGCCCGGGCGCCCCGCCCGTGGAGCGGCTGCGCGCGTTCGGCTGTGCCGCGCTGCGCCGCGCCGCCGACGACCTGGAACTGCAACTGGCGGCCGAACCGTGCCCCGACCGCCGTTTCGTCGTCCCGCCCCGCCGGGTCCGGCACGGCCATGTGGTGATGCTGCTGCGGCAGGCCGTCCCGGACGCGGACGCCGAGCTGCTCGCGCAGACGCTGATGGGCTACCTCGAACCCGCCCTGATCCACCACCTGACCCGGCAGTGCCACATGCCGATGGAACGGCTGCAGGCCGGCTGGCACGATCTGGTCCTGCGGCTGACCGGCACGGGGACGGTGCGCTGAGCGAGCGCGGTTCCCGAGCCCGCCCACCGGGCCCACCCGCCAAGCCCACCTACCAGACCCACCTACCAGACCCACCCACCGGGCGGGCTCAGCGGCCGGCGAACATCTCCAGCAGTCCGCGCGGCGCGTCCTCGCGGAACAGCAGGGCGGCGCCGCGGGCCGAGTCCGCCGCCGCGGCCGCGCTGCGCGGGAACAGCCGCTCCTCGTACGCGGTGAGCGCGGCCTCGGTGTCCTCGCGGCGGGCGGCGAGGAACCCGGCCAGCTCGGCGCCGTCGAGCATGGCGAGGTTGGCGCCCTCGCCGGCGAACGGCGACATCAGGTGCGCGGCGTCGCCCAGCAGGGTGACGCCGGGGACGCGCTCCCAGCGGTGCCCGGCCGGCAGGGCGTGGATCCGCCGCGGCACCAGCGCGCCGTCCGCCTCGCCGATCAGCGACCGCAGACTCTCGTCCCAGCCGGCGAACTGCTCCAGTACCCGCACCTTGGCCTTCTCGGTGTCGGTGAAGTCGATGCCGTCCAGCCAGTCCTCCGGTGACTCGACCGCCACGTACACATGCACGCTGCCGTCCGTCTCCCGGTGCGCGAGGAACCCCCGGCCCGCGCCCAGCGCGAAGAAGAACCCGCCGCCCACCACCTCGGCGGCCCCGGGGTGGCGTACGTCGGCCTCCAGCAGGTCCACCTCGACGAAGGACACCCCGGTGTAGGCGGGCCGCGCCGCCGAGAGCAGCGGCCGGATCCGCGACCAGGCGCCGTCCGCGCCGACCAGCAGGTCCGTGGTGAACGCCGAGCCGTCGGCCAGGGTCACCTCGTGCCGGCCGCCGCCCAGCGGACGCGCCGCGGTGACCTTCGCGCCCCAGCGGACGGTGCCCTCGGGCAGCGAGCCGAGCAGCAGGTCGCGCAGGTCGCCGCGGTCGATCTCGGGCCGCTGCCCGCTGCCGTCGTCGGGTTCGTCCATGCGGACCACGGCGTCCCGGTCCAGGACCCGCGTGGCCTGACCGCCCGGCAGGACCAGCTCTTGGAACCGCTCGTGCAGTCCCGCGGCGCGCAGCGCCTCCTGGCCGGACTCCTCGTGGATGTCGAGCATGCCGCCCTGGGTGCGCGCCGCGGCAGAGGCGTCGAGATCGAACACGGCCGCCTCGATCCCGTGCACACGCAGCACACGAGCGAGCGTGAGCCCGCCGAGTCCGGCGCCGATCACGGCTATGGGGTGATGGGGTGTGGTGTTGGTCATGGGGAGCCTCCTGGGCCGGGGGAGTGGGGGCGGGGGGTGAAGTGGGGTGGAGGGGCGGGCGCACCGGGCGGCTGTCAGTCCGGGACCGCGGTCCGTTCGATGCCGCCGATCACCGCCCGGATGCCCCAGGACAGGCGGTCCCCGGGCGCGCCGGACAGCAGCGAGTCGGCGAGAGCGGCGATGTGCGGATGGGTCGCCGCCGGGGCGCCGTGCAGCGCGCGGGTGAGCGCGTCCCACTCCTCCCGTGAACCGGCACCGCCGCCGTGCGCGGAGTGCTCGGCGGCCGTCGCCGTGGCGTGCTGGAGCAGCAGGTCCACGCCCCACGCCGCCTGCGGGGCCGGGACGCCGCCCTCGTCGAGCAGGGCGAGCAGCGTCTCGATCAGGTTCAGGTAGTGGGGGCCGCTGGGGCGGGCGGTGAGGGCGGAACGAGCGAGGCTCGGGTGCTCCATGAGCATCGCGGTGTACGCCGTGAGCACCTCCTCCAGCCGCTCCCGCCACCCGCCCTCCGAGGGAGCGGGACCGACCGTGCCCAGCAGCTCGTCCAGGACCGCCGCGTGCAGTTCGGCGGTGTTGCGCACGTAGACGTAGAGCGAGGCGGGCCCGGTGTCGAGTTCCTGGGCCAGGCGCCGCATGGTCACCTTCTCCAGGCCCTCGGCGCGCAGCACGGCGACGGCGGCGGTGACGATGCCCTCCCGGGTCAGGGCGGGCTTGGCCGGCCGGTCGCGGCGGCCGCGCGGGGTGCTGGGGCGTGCTGTCATGCCGTCGACTGTAGCGAACATGTTCGTGACGAACAAGTTCGTAGCGAACATGTTCGTCACGCCTCGTGGACGGGTCCGCCCACGACAACGCGGGCCCCTCCCGGCTGGGAGGGGCCCGCGTGACTTGCTTATGGAAGGGGACGTGACTTGTTCATGGGACGGAAACGGCCGCCCCTACTCGTCGCCCTGCTCCCCCTGCGCCTGCTGCTGCTCGGCGACCGCCTTGCGCACCTCGTCCATGTCCAGCTTCCGCGCCTGGCCGATCACGTCCGTCAGCGCCGCCTCGGGCAGCGCACCGGGCTGGGCGAACACGGCCACCTGATCACGGACGATCATCAGGGTCGGAATGGACTGGATACCGAAGGCCGCCGCCAGTTCCGGCTGCGCCTCGGTGTCCACCTTGCCGAACACCAGATCGGGATTGCCCTCGGCCGCCTTCTCGTAGACCGGCGCGAACGAACGGCACGGCCCGCACCAGGACGCCCAGAAGTCGATCAGGACGAACTCGTTCTCCGTGACCGTCCGGTCGAAGTTCTCCTTGGTCAGCTCCACGGTGCTGCTCATGGCGTGTTCCCTCTTCCTGGTGGGGGGTGTTGCCGTCGGCACAACATGGCCGACCCTACGGACTATTCCGCGCGCGTACCCGTGTGGCCACCGGGCACACCACCGACCAGACTGACCCCATGACGGAAACGGAAACCATCGCGTACGACGTCGTGGTGCTCGGGGCCGGTCCGGTGGGGGAGAACGTGGCCGACCGCACCCGCGCCGCCGGACTGGCCACCGCGGTCGTGGAGAGCGAACTGGTCGGCGGCGAGTGCTCGTACTGGGCGTGCATGCCCAGCAAGGCCCTGCTGCGCCCGGTCATCGCCCGCGCCGACGCCCGCCGCCTGCCGGGACTGCGCCAGGCCGTGGAAGGGCCGCTGGACGCAGCCGCCGTCCTCGCCCGCCGCGACGAGTACACCTCCCACTGGCACGACGACGGCCAGGTGCGCTGGCTGGAGGGCACCGGCGCCGACCTGTACCGCGGCCACGGCCGGCTGGCCGGCCCGCGCACGGTCACCGTCACCGGCCCGGACGGGGAGCGCCGGACGCTGACCGCCCGGCACGCCGTCGCCGTCTGCACCGGCACCCGCGCCCAGCTTCCCGACCTGCCCGGACTCGACGACGTACGCCCCTGGACCAGCCGCGAGGCCACCGGCGCCAAGGAGGTGCCCGGACGGCTGATCGTGGTCGGCGGCGGAGTGGTCGCCGCCGAGATGGCCACCGTCTTCCAGGCCCTCGGCTCGCAGGTCACGATGCTGGTGCGCGGCAAGGGACTGCTGGCCCGCATGGAGCCCTTCGCCGGGGAACTGGTCGCCGACGCGCTCACCGAGGCGGGCGCCGACCTGCGCACCGGCACCTCGGTGGAGTCGGTGACCCGTGAGAACGGCACCGTCGTCGCCGTCACCGGCACCGGTGACCGCATCGAGGCCGACGAGATCCTCTTCGCCACCGGACGCGTCCCGCGCACCGACGATCTCGGCCTGGAGACCGTCGGCCTGGAGGCGGGCTCCTGGCTCACCGTGGACGACACCCTGCGCGTCGAGGGCACTGACTGGCTCTACGCGTGCGGGGACGTCAACCACCGGGCTCTCCTCACCCACCAGGGCAAGTACCAGGCGCGGATCGCGGGCGACACCATCGGGGCGCGCGCCGCGGGCACCCCGCTCACCGACCCGCCGCCCTGGGGCCCGCACGCGGCCACCGCCGACCACACCGCCGTCCCGCAGGTCGTCTTCACCGACCCGGAGGCCGCCGCCGTCGGCCTGTCCCTGGCGGAGGCGGAACAGGCCGGCCACCGGGTCCGCGCCGTCGACGTGGACCTCTCCTCGGTCGCCGGCGCCGGACTGTACGGCGAGGGCTACCGGGGCCGCGCCCGCATGGTGGTCGACCTCGACGAGCAGATCCTGCGCGGTGTCACCTTCGTCGGCCCGGGCGTCGGCGAACTGCTCCACTCGGCGACCGTGGCCGTCGCCGGGCAGGTCCCCCTCGACCGCCTGTGGCACGCGGTCCCGTCCTACCCGACGATCAGCGAGGTGTGGCTGCGGCTGCTGGAGGCGTACCGCGGCTGACCGGCCGGGAGGACGGCCGCGGCGCCGCGGCACCCGTTGCCGGCTAGGGCAGTTCGAACCCGAGGGCGCGCGCCGCGTCCTCGGGCGTCGGCTGCGCCCAGCGCGCCGCGATCGCCTCGTTCGAGGACAGCGAACGCACCTCGGCGCGGTCGAGGTAGAGGGTGCCGTCGAGGTGATCGGTCTCGTGCTGCACGATGCGGGCCGGCCAGCCGGTGAACACCTCGTCCACCGCGTGCCCGTGCTCGTCCACCGCCCGCAACCGCACCTCGGCGTGCCGGGCCACCACCGCCTGCCAGCCCGGCACGCTCAGGCAGCCCTCGAAGAACGCGGCCCGGTCGGCGCCGACCGGCTCGTACGACGGATTGACCAGTACCCGGAAGGGCTGCGGCACCCGCCCCCGCGCGAGCCGCACCTCCTCGGGCCCCGTCGCCGGGTCCTCGATCACCGCGATCTGCAGCCCCACCCCCACCTGGGGCGCCGCCAGGCCCACGCCCGGCGCGGCGCGCATGGTCACGCGCAGCGCCTCGACGAACCGGGCCAGCAGCGCGGGCCCGAGCTGCCCGTCGAACGGTTCGGCACCGGATCGCAGTACCGGGTCACCGGCGGTGACGATGGGCAACGGGCCACCGGCGGCGAGTAGTTGCTCGACCCGCTCCGCGTGGGACGGGTACACGTGTTCAGAAGCCATCGCGCCAGCATGCCACGGCGGGGGGAGCACTCGCCGCCGCGGTGACCGGCTCACCCGCGCTCGAACTCACCCGCGAGGGCGGCGGCGATACGCAGGTGCGTCGCGGCCTCCGTGTGACGGCCCTGCCGCTGCAGGGTGCGGCCCAGCATCAGCCGGGCGTAGTGCTCCACCGGGTCGTGCTCCACGATGACGCGCAACTCGGCCTCGGCGCGGAGCAGTTGGGCCGAGTGATAGTAGGCGCGCGCGAGCAGCAGCCGGGGCCCGGCCTGCTCGGGCGTTTCCTCGACGAGCCCGCGCAGGACGCGGGCCGCCCCGGCGTAGTCCCGGGCGCCGAAGAACATCCGCGCGCGCTCCCAGCGCTCGGCCGGGGTGCCGTGGTCGTAGTAGGTGAACTCCATGGACGACCTCCTCGGCACGGACAACAGAAGCAGATAATTGAAAATTCCACGACCTGCACGGCCTGGAGATGCCCCAGCGCACTGACCGCACTGACCTCACTGACGGAAGGTCCCCGGCGGCCCTATGTTGATGCCATGAGCAATCTCGATCGCCGGCCGGTGCCCGCGGTGTGCGGTGGACGTGGTTTCGTGGTGGCGGAGCCCGTGCGCGAACTCCTCAGCCCGCGCCGGGTCAGGCTCGGCGAGTCCTCCGAAGTCCGCCGGCTGCTGCCCAACCTGGGCCGCCGCATGATCGGCGCCTGGTGCTTCGTCGACCACTACGGTCCCGACGACATCGCCGACGAGCCCGGCATGCAGGTGCCCCCGCACCCGCACATGGGCCTGCAGACGGTGAGCTGGCTGCACGAGGGCGAGGTCCTGCACCGCGACTCGACCGGCAGCCGCCGGCTGATCCGCCCCGGCGAACTGGGCCTGATGACCTCCGGCCGGGCCATCAGCCACTCGGAGGAGACCCCCAGCACGCACGCCCGCTTCCTGCACGGCGCCCAGCTGTGGGTCGCCCTCCCCGACGCCCACCGCCACACCGACCCGCACTTCGAACACCACGCCGACCTGCCGACCGTCACCGCACCGGGCCTCACGGCCACCCTGATCCTCGGCGACCTCGACGGCACGACCTCACCGGGCACGGCGTACACCCCGATCGTGGGCGCCGACCTCTCCTTGACCCGGGGCGCGGACGTACGCCTCCCCCTGGAACCCGACTTCGAGTACGCCGTCCTGTCCATGTCCGGCGAGGCCCACGTCGACGGCGTCCCCGTGCTGCCCGGCTCGATGCTCTACCTCGGCTGCGGCCGCACCGAACTCCCCCTGCGCGCGGACTCGGACGCCGCCCTCATGCTCCTGGGCGGCGAACCGTTCGAGGAGGAACTGATCATGTTCTGGAACTGGATCGGCCGCTCCCAGGAGGAGATCGCCCAGGCCCGCCGGGACTGGACGGAGGGGACCCGCTTCGGCGAGGTGAAGGGCTACGACGGCGCCCCGCTCCCCGCCCCCGAGCTGCCGCCGGTGCCGCTGAAGCCACGGGGGAGGGCACGCTGAGCTGGGGGAATGGCTGCTGACGGGCGAGGGGTGGGGCGGCGTGCGGCGGTGCGGGGTCGCCTGCCCGGGCAGCCGGCCCGCCGCACGAAAGCAGTCCCAGGTGCGGGATACTGTCCCGATGAGTTCACGCACCTCCCCGGTCAGCCGGCCGCTCACGATACGGCGGGCCGTCGCGCGGGACGCCAAGCGGCTCACGCGGCTCGTGCGTGGTTCAGGCGCTTATGAGGGCGAGTACGCGGCCGCGGTCGCGGGCTACCGGGTGGGCCCCGATTACATCGAGGCCCACCGCACCTTCGTGGCCGTCGGCGCCGACGAGGACGGGGGCCGGGTCCTCGGGTTCTACTCGCTCGTCCTCGCTCCGGCGGAACTCGACCTGCTGTTCGTCGCCGACGAGGCGCAAGGGCGGGGCACCGGACGACTGCTCGTCGCGCACATGCGGTCCGAGGCGCGTGCCGCCGGGCTCGACCGTGTGAAGGTCGTCTCGCATCCTCCCGCCGAGGGCTTCTACCACCGCGCCGGTGCGGTCCGGACCGGAACCGTGCGCGCGAACCCGCCCGCCGTGCCGTGGGACCGTCCCGAATTCGAGTTTCGCATTCCTTCCGAGTGACGCGGTGCGCCGGTTCATGAAACACCGGCATCGCCGATCGGTATCTCGGCGCGGTCCCGGGACACTGCCGGGTCGAGGGGTCGGCCTTCGCCGCCTCCGGACTCCACGATGAACGACCGGCCGCCGCTTCGGCCGGGCCGGCCGGCGCCGGTCAGGGCTACGACATCATGGGGCGTCGCAGGGGTGGGCGCCTGCGCCGCGACGCTGGGGAGATCAAGAGCTTGTCGCCCGTTATTTCCCCCATGTGCCTGTGCGAGTCGCCGCGAGCCCGGTGTACAAGGATCGGGTCCTGCCCGCAGCGGCCACCGTTCGGCGGTGTGCGGTGCCGTTCCCTCCTCCCCTGCACCACGGCACCGCGCTGTCCGGAAGTGGCTGCCGGGCCGCTACGACAAGGAGTGACCCATGGCAGTGTTGGGAAAGTTGCTGAAGAACAAGCGGGCGGGGGACGAGAACCTCGCTTGGAACCTGCCCCACCTGGCCGGCCCGGACATGCTGAAGCTGAGCACCCCCGATTTCGCCCATGTGGCGGCGATCCCGACCCTCCACGCCGGGAAGCGGCTCGGCGGCCAGGACCTGTCACCGGCGCTCGGCTGGGAGCCGACCCCCGCCGGCACGGCGCAGTTGCTGCTGGTCGTCGAGGACCCCGACGCACCGACCGCGATGCCCTACAACCACGGCATCGCCCTGCTGGAGCCGTCCGTGACCGGCCTGCCCCAGGGCGGCCTGGACGCCGGGACCACCACGGCCGTTGTGCGCGTGCTGAGTTCGGGATCGCGCCGCGGCTACCTCGGCCCCGCCCCGATCAGATCAAGGGCCACGGACCGCATCGTTACGCCTTCCAGCTGTTCGCGCTGGGCGAGCCGCTGACCGTCGGCCGCAGCGCCACCGTGCCGGACTCCGCCAAGCCCGCGGGCCGTGTTGGCCGCGGCGGCCGGCGTACTCGCCCGCGGTCGCCTCGACGGGTTCTACGAGCGCGTCTGACCCCGCTCGCGCCGGGACGGAGCCCCTCGGCGCCCCGGTCACCGGCCGTCCGTGTTCCGCGTGATCGACCAGAAAGGAGTACCGCAGCAGGCGTGGGTCACCACCGCGTACCTGTTCACCTCGACCATCGTCACACCGCTGTACGGCAAGCTCTCCGACCTCTTCGGACGCAAGCCGTCCTATCTGTTCGCCGTCACGGTCTTCATGGTCGGCCCGACCGCCTGCGCGTGCGCGACCTCGATGTCCGAACTGGCGGCCTTCCGCGCCGTGCAGGGCATCGGCGCCGGCGGGCTGAGCGTGCTGGGGTTCACGATCCTCGGCGAGATCGTCACACCCCGCGAACGCGCCCGTTACCAGGGCTACTTCCTGGCCGTGTTCACCGGCTCCAGCGTCATCGGCCCGCTCATCGGCGGCTTCCTCTCCAACACGCACAGCATCGCGGGCGTCACCGGCTGGCGGTGGGCCTTCCTGATCAACGTGCCGCTCGGCCTGCTCGCCGTGCTCGTGGTGTACCGGGTCCTGAACATCCACCACACGCGCCGCCAGGGCGTACGCGTCGACTGGACCGGCAGCGCCGTCCTCACCGTCGCCCTGGCACCCCTGCTCGTCGTCGCCCAGTTCGGCCAGGACCGGGGCTGGGGTTCGGGCCGGTCGGTGGTCTGCTTCACCGTGTTCGGCGCCGGCACCCTCCTCTTCCTCTGGGCCGAGAGGCGGGCCGGCGAGAGCGCGCTGCTGCCGCTGCGGGTCTTCCGCAACACCCAGTTCACCCAGGGCACCGTGCTCGCCTTCATCCTCGGCGCCCTCGTGCTCGGCCCGTTCAGCCTGGTACCGCAGTACTTCCAGGTGGTGCTCGGCGCCGGGCCGACCCGGGCCCGGCGTACTGCTGTCGGTCTGGTTCGCGCTCACCCCCCGGCCCTCTCCCACCACGTGGACACGGCCCTGAACCGGCCCGCCTCCGCCAGACCCTCGTCCAAGCGGCACACACCGCCCTCGGCGGCCGCCCGCACACCGCCGAGGGGCAGGGCGCGTCGGTCGGTACAGGTCACGCCGTCGCCAACGACACCTCCGTCGACTTGATCAGTGCGACGACCTGCGAACCCGCCGTCAGCCCCAGGTCGTCGACCGCGTCCTTGGTGATCGCCGCCGTCAGCTCGCCCCCGTCGACGGTGACCTTCACCGCTGCCATCGCCCCGCCCGTCGTGACGTCGCTGACGGTGCCGGGGAGCTGGTTGCGGATCGACACGCCTTCGACCCGGGCGGTCGAGAGCGCCACCTCGGTGGACTTCACCATGGCGCGGACGGGGGAGCCCTCGGCGAGCCCGAGGTCCTTCACGGCCTCCAGAGTGATCGCCGCGGTGAGGTCCTGGCCGCCGTCGAGGCGTACCTTCACCGTCGCCATCGCCTCACCGGAGGCGACGGCGGTGACCGTGCCGGGGATCTGGTTACGGATGCTCAAGCTCATGACGTCGCGCCTCACAGAGTAGGGGGTGGTTGTTCGGTTCATCCGGTCATCCGGTCCGCACCACCTGTGCGACTCACGCTAGCCGCGCGGTTCCGATTCGTGGCGGACCTCCTCGCATCCGCCACCCGCGAGGTCGTACGAGCCTCGCAGTCCGGAGGGGCCGGTCGGAACAGCGTGGTTGGTCACCTTCTTCTTCTCTCCTTGCCACGCCGCTTCGGCATGGCGATGTGAATCGGTCGTGTGGCCGAAAGTCGTCGAACCTAGGGCGCCCCGGTGTTTTTGCTGTCATCTTGTGTGATCATCATCGTTGCTTTACTGAAGCAAGATCACGAGAGGTGTACTCACAGGTGCAGCGTCATAGTTCACGGCGTCTTCTGCATAGATGCCTGGTGGCGGGGGGCGGGGCAGCACTCCTGGCATCACTGCTCGTCCCGTCGTCTCAGGCCACGGCGAGCGGAGCGACAGTCCCGCAGACGGCCACTCGGGCGAGCGGCGTCGCCGCGGCGACACCCACGGTGTCACCCGTGGCTCAGACAGGGCCACGCAACATCATTCACCGGCTGCAGGACACCTACATCACCAACGCGGACGATGCCGACCACTCGCAAGGACACATCCTGCATGTCGGTACGCCTGACAACGGAACCACGAAGTATCGCAGTTTCATGCGATTCGATGTCTCCAAGCTGCGCGGAGCCTCGATATCGAGGGCGACTCTGCGCGTGTACAACTCCTTCGTCTCCGACTGTGATGCGAAGGCGTGGATGGGTGTCTACCCGGTGACACAGCCGTGGGACCAGTCCACGATCACATGGGCCAATCAGCCGGCCGTGGGTGGGGGTAAGGGTACTTGGTTCGGTCTGGGTCATCCGGACTGCCCGGACATTCCGAACAAGACCAATCCTGCCGCTTCCAACGGCATCCAGCGCATCGATGTCACCGAGTGGGTGAAGGGATGGGCCAATGATGCCTCCTTCCCGAACTACGGCATCAGGTTCTCTGCGCAAGAGGACGTCAGCTCCGGTTACAAGGATTTCTGTTCCATGAACCCGCTGTCGACCGACTACGCGTGCAACGCCGCGTACAACACGCCGACGTTGGAGGTCGAGTTCAACACGGGCTCGACACCGATCATCTCCGGGAATGTGTACGGCGGGTCCTATCCGGGCAACTACCCGGCGTCGCACGCGGCGCTGGAGTTCCTGGACTCCACCAACCCGAGCGTCTGGCCCGAATCGGGCCCCTACCAGCGATGGCTCCCCGACACGTACCACTCGATCTATGATGCGACCCTGAAGGGCGACAGCTGGGGCGGAGGCACCTCGCACAAACTGCGTCCCGGAGGCACTTACGGGGGGACTGTCCTGGTCACCGCGGACCGCTCCAGCGGCTTCATCGGTGTCATCCCTTACCCGGCGCTAGCCGGGTACCACTGGGCGATCAACGCAGGCATCAGCGGCATCCATGGTGTCGAGATGCTGCCGGACGGTACGGTCGTGGCCGCTTCCGCAGACCATGTTTTCGGGCAGGACAAGAATACCGGGGAAGACATTCATGGCGGGTTGGTGGTCTACTCCAAATCGCAGGGAACTCCGGGTAACTGGAGCGCAGCCCCAGTCCAGGACACCTCGCTCGACGGAGCACACGAAGTACTCTACGACCCGAGCACGAAATCGGTCTGGGCCATTGGGAGCGAACTGCTTGTCCGGTACGACTACGCTGGTGGAAAACTCGGTTGGGGGGACTCTTGGCAGCTCCCCAAGCAGGCGGACGGCAAGACCGCATACGGCCACGAACTGACCCCGGTCTACGGAAACTCCGACCGGTTCTGGATCGGCGGGAATGCGGGCATTGTCCAGTTCTCCAAGAGCGGTACGGTCGACTGCTATGACGACTCCGTCGACGCCTGGCCAGTGCCCGGCAAGGTGGCGGATACCGAAAGCAGAAAGCGTTGGTGCACCAACTACACGAACAGGTCCCAGGTCACTCAACGTAAGCTCATCAAAGCGGTCGGGAACGATCCGGTCACGGGCCGTGTCATCTCCACCTGTTCCGAAAACGGTTGCCTTGAGAAGCAGACAAGCGACGGAACCAACGTATGGGACACCGCGTTGATCCGCATCATTCCCACCAGTGGATCCTCGGCCCTCCGGTACGTCGACAAAACCAGAGACCGGCGTTACAAGGTCACCTGGGCTGTGCCCGCTTATCAGTGATCACTGGACTCCGTGACCGCTGGGACCGCTGATCCCTCCCCGCCAGTGCTCCGGGACCCGTACGAGCGGGCCCCGGAGCACAGTCACGCGGACACGGCTGTGCCTTCTTCTCGCAAGGTTGCTGTCACCGCCCGCCCGATACCTTTCGTATCTACAAGGACCGGAGTCAGGCACGCATCGCAGATGCTGGGATGAAAGCCCTTGAGGGCTCGCGTATGCGTTTGCATGGCGATGTCGTGCGGGTACCCTCGTGCGGGAGGTGGTGGCCCATGATCCAGATCGTGGAGCACGCACCGCGGGAAGGGCCGTACGCCATCGTCCGCGCGTTGGAGGCCACCGGGCTACCCGTCCGGGTCTGCCGGGTGTGGGCGGGGGACCGGGTGCCGGACACGGTGGATGACATGGTGGGCCTCGTGGTGGCGGACGGGCCTACGGCCGCCGATGAGGAGTTCTCCAAGCACAGCGCCGCACTGGTGCTGTTGCGGGCGGCGCTGGAGGCCGATGTACCGGTGCTGGGCGTGTGCCTGGGGGCGCATCTGTTGGCCATTGCCGGAGGCGGTCACGCCGTCCGGCCTGGCGCCGGCGCGCGGCTCGGCTGCGATGACGTACGGACGGCACCGGCCGCGCAGGCTGATCCGCTGTTCGCAGCTGTATCCGAACTGCTGCCTGGGGCGCACCGGCACGGTGGCACGGTGGATCTTCCACCTGGGGCGACGCTCCTCGTGGGCTGCGAAAGCCATTCGGCGCTGGCCTTCCGGATCGGTGATTCGGCCTGGGGAATCCGGTTTCCGCTGGAGAACGTGGTGGCGGTGGAGGAGGTCGGGGTCGTCGCGGCCGCCCTCGTCGGGGGGCGTTCGGAGGGGGCCGTCGGTGTGCTGGGGGCGGGGCGCTCCGCGCCCGTGCGGGACGCTGTGCCGAGTCCGGTTCTCGACGGGGTGTCCGAGCGTTTCGCCGCCCTTGTCGTGGCGCGGGCCGAGCAGACGGCGACGCGTGCGTTCTTCACCCGGCGCGCGGCCGGCTGGGAGGAGCGGTTCGCCGCCGATGGTCCCCGGTACACGGCGGCCACCGAACGGATGGGGCTGCGTCCCGGTCTGCGTGTGCTGGACGTGGGGTGCGGTACCGGGCGGGTCCTGCCCGCCCTGCGGGCCCAGGTCGGTGACGACGGGGTCGTCCTCGGTGCCGACCTCACGCCCGCGATGCTCGCGGCGGCGGTGCGCGAGGGCCGGGAGCGGGACGGGCAGCTGCTGCTGGCCGACGCCTGCCGGCTGCCGCTGCCGGACGGCGCGATGGACGCCGTCTTCAGTGCCGGTCTGGTCAATCACGTGCCCGACCCGGCGGCGGCGCTGCGCGAGTGGGCCCGGGTGACCGTCCCGGACGGCGTCCTGCTGCTCTTCCATCCCTCCGGCCGTGCCGAGCGTGCCGCCCGGCACGGCCGGCCTCTCGACCCGGACGACCCGCTGGCCGAGGAGCACCTGCGCCCCGCCCTGCGCGCGGCCGGCTGGCGCCTCGCCCACTACGAGGACGCCACGCACCACTTCCTGGCACGGGCGGTTCGCCTCGGTGATTGACCCGGGCCGGAGAGCAGGGGGCCGTGCTCCGCGGTGAACCCGGGGGCGCGGCCCCTCGCCCGGTGCCGACCGGTGCCGTCCGGGCGCCGCGCCCCGTCCGCCTCCTCAGCTCGCCTGCGGTGTCCTGAACCTGCGCCGGTACTCCGTCGGCGTGGTGTTCAGGCGGCGGCGGAAGGCCCGTACGAGCGTGTCCGTCGTGCCGAAGCCGCAGTTGGTGGCGATGCGTTCGAGGGTGGCGTCGGTGGTCTCCAGTTCGCCGCGTGCCTTCTCCACGCGGACGGACTCGATGTACGCGTACGGTGTCGTGCCGAGTTCCGTCTTGAAGAGCCGGGTCAGGTGCCGGTCGCTGACATGGGCGAAGGCGGCGAGGTCGGCGATGGTGAGCGGCCGGCCGAGGTTGCGCAGGATGTGGTGGCGCAGGTCCTCGATGCGCCGCGTGGTGGAGACCTGTTCCAGCGGGACGCTGAACTGGCTCTGGCCGCTGGGGCGTTTCAGATACATCACCAGCTGCCGGGCCACCCGCAGGGCGACGGCCTCGCCCAGGTCGTCGGCGATGAGGGCGAGGGAGAGGTCGAGGCAGGCGCTGATCCCGGCGCCGGTCCAGACGTTGCCCTCACGGATGAAGATCGGGTCGGCGTCGACCTCCACGGCCGGGTGATCGGCGGCCAGTTGCCGCGCCGTCGACCAGTGGGTGGTGGCCCGCTTGCCGTCCAGCAGGCCGGCGGCGGCGAGGATGTGCGCCCCGACGCACACCGAGGCGATCCTGTGCGACCGGCCGGCGAGCGTCTTCACCCGGCCGACCAGGGCGGGATCGACCAGCGGGTGCACGCGGTGCTCGCTGTCCACCTCGACCGCGCCGGGGACGATCAGGGTGTCGATACGGCCCGCCGCTGCCTGCTCGAAGGTGGTGTCCGGCAGGACGCGCACCCCGGCACCGGTGGTGACCGGCTCCATGGTCTCGGCCGCCAGGACGACCTCGTAGCCCGCCGCGTCCCTGGTCTCGCGCCGGGCCAGCGAGAACACCTCCGGCGGCCCGGTGACGTCGAGCAGGTCGACGCCCTCGAAGAGGACGATCACGATGAGTCGTCTGCTGCTGCCCGGCACGAATCCCCCTGACGTGAACGGCATGTCCGTATGTGCATGTTAGGCGTCATTGTCGACATGCACGCGGGTGCATAGCGTGGTGATCCGCAGCCCGCCGCGCCGGTCGGGCCGCGGTTCCTACTCTGCACCGAAGGTGGCACACCCATGTCCAGGACGACGCTGCGTCAGCTCAACGGCTTCGACGAGACCCCCGCCAAGCTGGCCGACTCGACGCTGATCCTGATCGACTTCCAGAACACGTACACCCAGGGCGTGATGGAGCTGGAGGGCTGGGAGAAGTCCCTCGACGCGGCTGAGCAGCTGCTGACCCGGGCCCGGGCGGCGGGCACCAAGGTCGTGCACGTCATCAACGACGGCGGCGAGGGCACCCCGTACGACATCCGCGCCGAGATCGGGCAGATCCACCCCCGCGTCGCCCCCGTCGACGGTGAGGCCGTCGTCGTCAAGCAGGTCCCCAACGCCTTCCACGGCACCGACCTGGGCACGCACGTCCCGGAGGGGCAGGACGTCGTCATCGCCGGCTGGATGACGCACATGTGCGTGGCGTTCACCGCTCAGGGCGCGTTCCTGCGCGGCAACCGCCCCACCGTCGTCGCCGACGCCACCGCGACCCGGTCGCTGCCCGTGGCCGGGACCGACCTGGACGCCTGCCAGGTGCACTACGGCGCCCTCGCCACCATCCAGGACCTCTACGGAGTCGTCGTGCCCTCGCACAGCGACCTCGACTAGGCGGCATCCGCGGCATCCGCGGCATCCGCGATATTCGCGGCACTCGCCTGCGCCGGGGGCGTACCGGCCACCCACCCCCCGCCCCCGGCGAGCGGACCCCGCATCCCCACCCCCCCCACATCCCCCACATCCCCCACCACCCACCCCCCCCACACATAGAAGGTGATCCCCCCATGAATCCGTCAGTGCACTCCGACATTCTGAGGAGAAAACGAAGATGGCTACCCGCAGAGGGTTCATAGGCGGCGCCTCCGGGATCGGCACCGCCGCTCTCCTGGGCTACTCGGCGTCCCCGAGCGCGGCCGCCGACACCACGACGACCACGACGACCACCACGACCACGGACGCGGTCACGGCCGTCACCCCGCAGCAGGCTAAGGACTCGATCTTCGCGGTCAACGCCGGCATGCGCGCCAACTACGCCACACTCAAGGCGGAGTTGGTCAAGCACCTGTCCCCGGTCATCGTCGTGCAGAACGACGCGAAGGGCGGCAGGTTCACCCTCGTCACCGAGAGCGGGCAGCTGTCCGTCAATCCGGTCGCGGAGACGTTCGAGCTGGCGAAGTCCATCGCTCACGTCCCCCTCGGCTGTTTCTCCGTCATCGCCTCCTACCTGGCGGACAAGATCCCGAACCTGCCGAACGCCGGCCGTATCGACCCGCACGACCTGGTGCTGGTGGCCTTCAACGACGACAAGTCGACCGACTGGATCCCGCCGCTGCTCCAGTACGCCGCCACCCTCACCACCGCCCGCCAGAACCTCGCCGCCGCCGGGCTGCCCGCCGCGCTGGCCAAGTCCTGCGGCAACATCCTCGACGGGGCGCTGAAGTTCATCAAGAACTCGGTGGCGGCGAAGACGTTCGACATGAAGTCCTTCGAGGACTTCACCGGCAGTGTCTACCCCGACATCCGCACCAACATGGAGCACGCCGCGCAGGCCCAGATCAAGGGCGTCCAGGACATCATGAAGACCTGGCGGGCCAAGGTCGGCGAGCAGGCGTGGGCGGACCTGTACTGCGTGGTGCTCTCGCAGTGGACCACCAGCGAGCTGAACCAGAACACGATCATCATCAAGGACTGCATGAACGCGGCCAAGGTCGCCACCCACCTCATCGACCTGCCCGGCCTGGAGACGCCCAAGGACCCCGTCTTCACCGCCCTCGACAACCTCGCCCGGATCGTGCAGGACAACATCGCCGCCGAGATGGTGTTCCCCAAGGACACCAAGGTCGCCGACGCGCTCAAGGGCAAGCAGGACCTGCTCTCCGACGAGATCCTCATCCAGCTCGGCGGCAGCACGACGGCAGCGGCGTCCGCCCCGGCCTACAACACCGTCTCCGCCGGGGTGTGCCCGGTCCGGTAGCGGCCGCGGGCCGCCCGGCCGGCGTTCACCCGACGGCCGGAAGGGCGCGCGGGAGGCGGTCGTGGAACACCGGCGGCGACTTCCCGCGCGGGCCGGGCTCCTCCACGGCGGCGACCCGGCCCACCACCAGCGTGTGATCGCCGGCCGGCCGGGTCTCCCCGGCCCGGCAGCCGAGCCGGAGCACCGCCCCGGCAGCAGGGGACGGCCGAGGGCGGAGGGCACCCACCGCACCCCGGCGAACTTGTCCCCGCCGGACCGGGCGAACCGGGGCGCACAGCCGGTCCTGGCCGGCCGCGAGCACGTTGACCGCGAACGAACCGGCCCCCGCCATCCGCGGCCGGATCATGGAGGACACGGCCACGAAGAAACCCATCAGGGGAGGGTCCAGGGAGACCGGAGGGCCCAGGGAGACCGCGACGAACGACCCCGCCATCAGCCCGTACGGTGTCCCGTCGCACACCGTGGTCACCACGGCCACGGGAGTGGGCACCGCGGGCAGCGCCCCGGCGCAGCCGCGTCGCGCTCACGCCAGGCTCTCGCGAGCCCAGGACATGGCGTCCTCGTGACGCTCCCAGCGGGCGACGGGGCAGCCCCAGAACCGCGCCGCGGCCTCGGGGGCGAGCGCCCGCCCGCCCACGAAGGCCAGGCCGCGGCAGCGGACGGCCAGCGCCGCCCGCAACTCCTTCACGGCCCGGGCGTGTTCGGCGGTCCGCGGATCGCGCCCGCCGCTGTCGCGGCCGCCGGGGCCCGAGCCGGTCTCCTCGGCCTCGGTCGCGGCGGTCATGTCCAGGACGGCCGCGAACGGCCGCTCACGCGCCAGCGCGGAGCGGAGCGCGTCCAGCACCGCGTCGCGGACGACGGCCGGGGACTCCCCGCCGCCGACGGCGAGGGTCACCACGGGCCAGTGGTCGAATCGGATCTCCACAGAACTGCTCTCCACGATCTCGGCGGTCCGGGCCACGGGAACCCGGCTTTCCGCAACGGACTTGCCAACGGACTTGCACAACCGACTTCCGCAACGGTTGTCAGCTGCTGTCGGCGGTGGCCGGTGGCTCAGTCGCCGCCCGGCCGGCCCGCGATGCCCCACCGCTCCTCCGGCACCGGGGTCAGGACCACCCAGGTCTGCTCCCTGACCTCTTCCCCCAGCACGTCCACCGCGGCCTGCGTCAGCCGCTCGATCAGCCGCCGGCGGGTCTCGGGGGTGAGCCGGCGTTCGTACAGCCTGGCCTCGATGAAAGGCATCAGAGACGGTCTCCCTGCGGAAGTCCCCGGGACCAGCCGGGGGAGGACGGGACGGTGGAGAGCGGTACGGGCACACCGCCGGCGGGCAGCACGGCGTCCAGGCTGTCCGCGAACGCCTCGACCAAGTGGTCCACCTGGCGGTCGGTCAGGCCCGGATGGCAGGGCAGGTTCAGCTGTTCGGCGAACCACAGCCGCTCGGCGGTCGGGCACTCGCCCGGCCCATGGCCCCGGGCCCGCCACTCCGGGACGAGGTGGAGCGGGAAGTAACGCAGCTGGATCTCCACACCGCGCGCGTCCAGCGCCCGGACCAGCCGGGTGCGGGTGTCCGGCCCGCCCGCCACGAAGCAGGTGTAGAGGTGGTAGGCGTGCCCGACACCGGGGCCGGGCCGCTGCACGCGGACGTCCGGACGGTCCGACGCGACCGCGTCGAGCCGGGCCGCGATCGCCCGGCGCCGGGCCACGAACCCGTCCAGCTTGCCCAGTTGGACGAGGCCGACGGCCGCCGCCGCCTCGGACAGCGTCGCGTTCGTCCCCGACCTGCGCACCGACTCGCAGGACTCCCGGTACACATAGGCGGAGTACTGCATCCAGGGCAGCAGCGGCGGGACGTCCCCGGCCGGCGGATGGGCGCGGGTGAACACACCGTCGACCTGATTGGAGCGCCGCCGCTCGACGCGCCGTGCCCAGTCGTCCCGGTCGGTGGTGATCATGCCGCCCTCGCCCAGGGTGGTGATGTTCTTCGAGGAGTGGAAACTGAAGCAGGCGATGTCGCCCAGCGCCCCGGGCCGGCGCCCCCGGTACTCGGCGCCCAGGGCGTGCGCGCAGTCCTCCAGGACCGTGATGCCCCGGGCACGGGCCAGCTCCGCCACCACCTCCATCTCGGCGGGCCAGCCGCCGTAGTGCACAAGCAGCACGGCGCGGGTCCGCTCGGTGAGCAGGCCGGCGAGCCGGTCGGGGTCCACGTTCAGCGAGTACGGGTCGACATCGCAGAACCGCACCCGCACATCGAGGTCGAGCAGCGGCTGGATGGTCGCGTGGAAGGTCTGCGGGCTGACCACCACCTCGTCACCGGGACGCAGCCCGAGCAGCCCGATCGCGATCTCCAGGGCGACGGTCCCGCTGGTCACCGACAGCGCGTGCCGGGCGCCGACCAGCGCGGCGAACCGCTCCTCGAACGCGGCCCGCCACGCGCCCATGGACAGCGGGCCGTCGGAGTCCAGCACCTCGGCCAGCGCCCGCAGTTCGGCCTCGTCGAGCACGCTGCCCCGACGCGCGGACGGTACGTCGTACACGCGGTCGCCGCCCATCACCGGTCCCCCTCGTCGTCGTGTGCGGCCTGTCGTCGCGCCGCGTCCGCCGCCAGCGCCTTCTTGTCGACCTTGCCGAGGCCGGTGAGCGGGAAGGACTCGTAGACCTCCAGCCGGTCGGGCAGCTTGAAGTCGGCCACGCCCCGGTCCCGCAGCATGCCGCGCAGCTCCGGCAGGTCCGGCGGGTCACCGTCCGGCAGCACGCAGGCGCAGACCGCCTCACCGAGCAGCGGGTGCGGGACCGCCACGACGGCGGCCTGCCCGACGCGCGGATGGCGGGTGAGGTGCCCCTCCAGTTCGGCCGCCGAGACCTTGTCGCCGCCCCGGATCACCACGTCCTTCACCCGGCCCACGACCACCAGATCGCCGCGCGCCGTGCGCCGGACCAGATCACCGGAGCGGAAGAAACCGTCCTCGGTGAACGCCATCCGGTCGTGCTCGGGCGCCCGGTAGTAGCCGCGCAGCGTGTAGGGGCCCCGGGTGAGGAGTTCGCCGACCTCACCCGGCCGCACCGGCTCGCCGGTCGCCGGGTCGGCCACGCGGATCTCGTCGGCCGGTGAGACGGGCCGCCCCTGGGTGGCGAGGACCACCTCCTCCGGGTCGTCGTCGCGGGTCATGGTCAGCAGCCCCTCGGCCATCCCGAAGACCTGCTGGAGGCCGCAGCCGAGGGCCGGGCGTACGCGTGCGGCGACGTGCCGGTGCAGTACGGCGCTGCCGATCTGGAGGCGGCGCAGGCTCGACAGGTCGTGCGGGCCGCGCTCGGCCTCGTCCATCCACAGGTGCGCGACCGTGGGCACCACGGAGGTGAGCGTGACCCGTTCCGCGGCGATCAGCGGGAAGCAGGTGTCGGGGCTGGGATCGGGGGCGAACACCACCGTGCCGCCGGCGTGCAGGGTGCCGAGGATGCCCGGGCACCCCCAGGTGAAGTTGAACTCCACGGGCAGCACGGCGAGATAGACGGTGTCCGGGCCGAGGCCGCACACGGCGGCGGTGGCCCGGATCTGGTAGCCGTAGTCGTCGTGGGTGCGCGGGATCAGCTTGGGCAGCGCCGTCGTCCCGCCGGACAGCAGGAAGAACGCCACGTCCGCGGGATCGGGATCAAGACCGGGGCAGGGCTGGGCGTGGGGATCGGGGCCGGGGCCGGGGCCGGGCTCCTGGGCGTCCCCGAAGGGCGCCGCCGGCGGGGTGCCGGTCGCGGGGTACCCCTCCAGGACGATCGCGTCCGCCCGGGACGCGGCGCGTGGTTCGCCCACCACCAGCGTGTGCCGCAGGGACGGGACCTCCTTGCGCAAGGCCGTGGACAGCTCCACGTGGTCGAACCCCCGGCGCGAGCCCGGCACCACATGGGCGACCGCCCCGGACAGCTCGCACAGGTGGCGCACCTCGTAGGACCGGTGGGCGGGCAGCGAGAACACCGGCACCGCGCCGATCCGGAACAGGCCGAAGCAGACGGCCACGAAGTCGGGCACGTTGGGCAGCTGGACGACCACGCGGTCACCGGGGCCGATCCCGAGGCGGCGCAGTCGCGCGGCCGTCCGGTCCGCCCAGGCGTCCAGCGCGGCGTAGGAGACCCGGCGGCCCTCGCCGACCAGCGCGGTGCGGGCGGGGCGGGCCGCCGCCCACCGGCGCAGCGCAGCGCCGAGCGGTTCACCGGTCCAGTACCCGGCGGCACGGTAGCGGTCGATCTCGTCACCCGGCCGGGCGACACATCCGTCGAGCATCGTCACACCTCCGCCATCACCCGGTCGGCGAACAGCCGCAGCGCGCGCTCGCTCTGCTCGTACGGCATGTGGCCGGGGCTGATCTGGACGCTGACGGTCAGGTCGTCGCCGTACCACCCGGCGACGGCCGCGAGCTGGTCGCGGACCTCGGCGGGCGTACCGGCGAGCACCTTCGTGGCGGCCAGCGCTGCGTCGAAGTCGTAGCGGCGCACCTTGTCCACGAACTGCTCGTAGCCGGGGTACTGGTCGCTGCGGGCCCCCGCCCAGCCGGCCACCGCGCCCGCCATGTGCGCGATGTAATTGCGTTCGAACAGCTCGGCCGCCGCCAGGGCCTCGGCCCGGTCCTCGGAGAGGTAGCAGGTGTACTTGATCTGTATCCGGGGGCGGTCCGGGCGGCCGCTCGACGCCCACGCCTCGCGGTAGGCGGCCAGCATCTCCCGCAGCTGCTCGCGGGAGGCGACCGACGGCACCACCTGGAGGTGGTGCCCGGCCTTGCCGGCCGCCGCGCAGGACTCGGCGCTGGTGGCGGAGGCCACGTACACCGGCGGGTGCGGCCGCTGCACGGGCCGGGGCAGCAGCGTCACGGGACCGAACCGGTAGAACTCGCCGGTCCAGGTGACGTCCTGCCCGGACCACAGGGCCACGCACGCGTCGAGCATCTCGGCGAACCTGGCCCGGCTCTGCGCCATCGGCACCTGGAACCAGGCGAACTCGTCGGGCAGGAAGCCCCGCCCGAACCCGGCGTCGAGGCGGCCGTCCGAGAGGTTGTCGAGCATGGCCAGCCGGGCGGCCGTCTTGAGCGGGTGGTTGAAGGAGGCGATGACGGCACCCGTGGTGAGGCGGATCGTGCTGGTCCGGGCGGCGACGGCGGCGAGCAGGGCGACCGGATCGGGACAGTAGCCGCCGTACGGGGAGCCGTAGTGCTCCACCGTCTGCACGTGTGCGAAGCCCAGGGACTCGGCGAGCACCGCGAGGCGGATCGTCTCCTGGTAGTACTGGGCGGCGCTCTTGCGTTCCGGGGTGATGACGGGGAAGAAGTTCAGGCCGAAGTCCATGCGGACGCGACTCCTTGCGGTCGGTGGAGGAGTGGGATGCGGCGGCGGCCGGGCCGCTCAGGGCAGGGCGAGGGCGGGCGGTGCGGCGCCCGGCCGTGCCAGGCGGCGCCGCAGTTCGGTGACGACCGCCTGCCGCCCGGCCAGCAGATAGAAGTGGCCGCCGGGGAAGACCCGCAGGTCGAAGCCGGCCGAGGTGGTGTCGCGCCAGGCCCGCATGAGGTCCGGCGGCGCCTCGTGGTCGTCGTGTCCGGCCAGCGCGGTGACCGGGCAGGCCAGCGGTGGGCCGGGCCGGTGCCGGTAGGTGTCGATCAGCCGGAAGTCCCGGCGGATCGGCGGCAGCCACACCGAGCGGGCCGCCGGGTCGGCGAGCAGCTCCGCGTCGGTGCCGCCGAGCGCGGTCAGCTCCGCGACGAACGCCTCGTCGTCCAGCCGGTGCGTGTCTCCCGGCAGGTGCGCGGCGGGCGCCACCGTCCCCGACACCACCAGCCGGACCAGGCCGGCCCTGGCCGGGCAGCGGCGGGCCACCTCGTAGGCGACGATGCCGCCCATGCTGTGCCCGAACAGCAGGGTGGGCCGCCGGGGCAGGCGCCCCAGCTCGCCGGCGACGAGACCGGCCAGCGCGGCCACGCTGTCCGGGACGCGGCCGGGCGTGCCGTACCGCACCGAGACCAGCTCGACGTCCGGGCCGAGCCCGTCGGCCCACGGCACGAACATGCCGGGTGCGCCTCCGGCGTGCGGCAGGCACACCAGCCGGGTCCCGGTCCGTGCTCCCGGGGTGTGCCGCAGCAGCAGGCCGGGCGGGGGCGGCGGGGCGGCGCTCACCGTCCGGGCTCCGCGCCCGGCCCGGCGGGCGGGACGAGGGGCGGGGCGGGGTCCCGGCGTACGGTGTCGGCCAGGGCGGCGATCGTCCGGTGCTCGATCAGGGACCGGAGCAGGACGTCGAAGCCGTGCGCGCCGGCCTCGGGCAGCCGGTCGCGGACCCGGCCGGCCAGTCGCGCGGCCAGCAGGGAGTCGCCGCCGACGGCGAAGAAGTCGTCGAGGACCCCGCAGCGCCCGCCGGCGCCGAGCACCTCGGCCCACAGGCCGGCGATCGCCGCCTCCAGCGCGTCGCGCGGCGCGACCGGCTCCCCGCCGTCCGCCGACCGGTCCGGGGCGGCGCGTAGCCAGGAGGCGAGCGCGCCCCGGTCCACCTTGCCGTTGGCGGTCAGCGGCAGGGCGTCGAGCACATGGGTGCGGGCGGGCAGCATGTACGCCGGGAGCCGGCCGGCCAGGTGCGCGCCGAGGGCACCGGTGTCCACCCGGGCCCGGTCGGTCTTGAAGCGGGCGCCGAGCAGGAGCTGGCCCAGGGACGGCGGCAACGGGCCGCCGTCCGGCGCGGCGGGCGGCGGCAGATGCCACAGTTCCGACGCGCCCGCCGCCCGCAGCAGCTCCGTCCACTCCGGCAGGCCGAGCAGCATGCGGTCCTGCCCTTCGCGTACGTCCGTGAAGCCGGTCCCCGTGTCCCCGGCGTCCATCAGGAACGCCATGAAGATCATCAACTCCGGGCTCTCCCGGGTGGGTTCGGTGAACAGCAGCCGGCCGCCGGGAGCGAGCAGGTCCCGCAGCCGGCCGAGCATGACGGCCGCGTCGCGCGCGTTGTGCAGGACGTTGGCGGCGACGATCACGTCGAACGAGTTCGCGTCCAGGCCCTGGGCGCGGGGGTCGCCGTCCATGTCGAACAGGGCGTACTCCACGAAAGGCACGTCGGCGAAGCGCTCGCGGGCCGCGTGGAGGAAGAACGGGGACACATCGGTGAACAGGTACTCCACGTCCTGGCCGGCGAGGGCCTCGAAGACCGGCGCGCTGGTGCCGCCGACGCCCGCCCCGACCTCCAGGACGCGCAGCGGCCCGTCCTGCGGGCCGTGTTCCGAGGCGATCGCGCGCAGGGCCCCGGCGACCGCGCCGTTGGTGTGGCGCGCGATCAGGGAGTCGCTGAACAGGGACACGGCGGTGTCCGTGCGGCCCTCTGGGAACAGCAGGTGCACCTCGTCCTGGTCGCCGCCGACCAGTTCGGGCAGCCGGGCCCCACTGCGTTCGAACAGGGCCACCGCCTCGGGCGACCACTGGTCGTGGCCGGCGGCGTGCAACTCGCGCACCCGGCGCCAGGCGGCGTCCGCCTGCGCCCGGTCCGGTGGCGCGCCGGTGGCGGTGTACGCGGGGCCGGCCGGGTCGCGGGTGAGCCGGCCGGCGTCGTGCAGCAGGCCCAGCCAGCGCCGTACGATCCACTGGTGCCGTGGGACGGCCCGGGTCAGCCGCAGCACCTCCGCCACGGTGTGCGCGCGGCCCGCGCGGGTGAAGGCGCCCGCCGCGTCCAGCGCCTGACGGACGGTGAGCAGGACCGCCTCGTCGAGCGCGGCGTGGAAGGCGCGCATCCGGTCCGCCTCGGGGAGCGCCCCGGCGGCGCGGCGCCCGGCGGTGCCGGCGGCCGTGCGCAGAGCGGCCGTCCGGTCGGTGTCCGGGGTGCGGCGGCGGCCGGTCACGAAGGCGACCAGGCGGCGGTCCGTACGGTCGCCGTCGGCCAGGACGCAGGCCGCGCCGACGGACGGGTGCCGTTCCAGCGCCGACTCGATCTCGCCCGGCTCGATCCGGTGCCCGAGCACCTTGACCTGGGAGTCGGCCCGGCCGAGGAACTCGATGTCGCCGCTGGGGCGGTAGCGTCCCAGGTCGCCGGTGCGGTAGAGGCGTTCGCCGGTGACCGGGTGGGTGACGAACCGCTCGGCGGTGCGTCCCGGGTCACCGAGGTAGCCCAGGGCGAGCCCGGTGCCCCCGATGTACAGCTCGCCGGTGACCCAGTCGGGGCACGGGCGCAGCGCGGGGTGCCCGGCGTCGAGGACATGGAAGCTCTGGTTGGCCAGCGGGGTGCCGTACGGGATGCTGGTCCACCCGGCGTCGACGGTGTCGATGGGGTGGTGGATGGACCAGATCGCCGCTTCGGTGGCCCCGCCCAGGCTGACCAGCCGCACTCCCGGCAGCCTGTCCCGGACCGATCCGGGCAGGGCCACGGGGATCCAGTCGCCGCTGAGCAGGGCGAGCCGCAGCGAGGACAGGTCGTGTGCGGCGGGCGCCTCCCGGTGCGCGGGACCCAGGCAGTCGTCGAGCATCTGCAACTGGGCCGGGACGGAGTTCCACAGCGTGACGCGGTGCTCGTGGATCAGCGCCGCCCAGTGCGAGGGGTCGCCGCGCAGGTCGGGGTCGGGCAGCACCAGGGCGCCGCCCCGGGCCGGCGGGCCGAACACGTCGTACACCGACAGGTCGAAGCCGAGGCCGGCCAGGCCGAGCACCCGGTCGTCCGGGCCGACGCCGTACCGGGTGCTGATGTCCACCACCGTGTTGAGCGCGGCACGGTGACTGACCATCACGCCCTTGGGCGCGCCGGTGGAGCCGGAGGTGTAGATGACGTACGCCATGTCCTCGGGCCGGGGCCGCGCACTGTCCGGGATGAGGCGGCCCTCGTCGTCCGTGCCGGGGGTCGGGCCGAGCGTGTCCACGGCGTCGGCGGTGACGCCTTCTGGCCAGTGGTCCGTGCTTCCGGCGCACACCAGGACGCGGCGGACGCCCGCGTCGCGCAGGATCCGGTCACGGCGCGCGGCCGGCTGGGCGGCGTCGAGCGGCAGGTAGGCGCAGCCGGCCAGCAGGACACCGAGCACACCGGCGATCTGCTGCCAGCCCTTGGGCATGGCGACGGCGACGATCTCGCCGGTGGTACATCGGCGCCGCTCGCGCAGCAGCCGGGCCACGGCCTGTGCGCGGCCCAGGAGTTCGCCGTACGTCAGCGTCCGGTCGGCGGCGATCACGGCGGTACGGTCCGGGGTGCGCCGAGCCTGGTCGATCACCCTGTCGTGGAGCAGCCCCTGCGGCACCGGCGCCCCGGTGGCGTTGACCTGTGCGCGGCGGGCGGCCTGGGCGGGCGGCAGCGGGTGCGGGACCGGCTCGTCCCAGGCGCGGTCGCCGTGCGGGCCGGTGGCGGCCAGCGCCCGGACCAGGCCGGTGTACGCGTCGAACATCGCGTCCACCACGCCGGGCGGGAACAGCGCGTCCACGGTGTCCCAGGTGAGCAGCAGCCCGTCCGGGGTCTCGTACAGCTGGTGGTCGAGCCAGACCTGCGGGGTCTGGGAGAGCATCCAGCTCAGGTCCCCGAAGCAGGCGCGGAAGTCGTCGTCGACGAAGGGCCCGCCGAGGCTGCTGGCGAAGACGACGGGTGCGGCGACCGGGCCGTCCGGCCGGTTCCTGGACAGGTCCCGCAGCACCTCGACCGCCGAGTACGCCGCGTGCGACACGTCCTGCTGGAAACGGTCCTGCACCGCGCGCACCCGGTCCGCGAAGGCTCCGGGGCCGCCGGTCTCCACCTCCAGCAGGACCAGATTGGTGAAGTCGGCGATCATCCGTCCGGTGTCGGGGTGGCCGGGCTGCCGGTCGAACAGGGGGACGTTGAGCAGGAACCTCCGGTTCTCGCTCCAGCGGCCGAGGGTCTCCGCGAACGCCGTCGCCAGCACCATGGAGGGGGTCACCCGGTGGGCTCGGGCCCGCCGGGTGAGCTGGTCGAAGAGGGCCTGTTCCACGAGGTGGGAGCGGCGTCTGAACCGCGGGCGCGTGACCTGGGCCGGGTCGGTGGCCAGCGGCAGCCGGGGACCGCCGACGCGCACCCGGTCGGCGCGTTCGAGCCAGTGCGCGCGGGCGCGCTCGCGCTCCGGGCGGCGCCGGGCGGTGACGTCCGCCAGGTACTCGGGGAAGCTCAGGGACAGCGGCGCCAGGTCGCGGCCCCGGTACAGGGCGGCGAGGTCCGACAGCAGCACCTGGATGCTCATGACGTCGGCGACGATCAGGTCCACGTTCAGGTGCAGCCGGGCGCCGCCGGGCAGCAGGGACAGCCGGAGGTCGAAGACCTCGCCGGAGCGGATGTCGAGCAGCCGGTGGGAGAGTTCGTCCCGGACGGACCGCAGCCGCTCCTCGGCGGCCTCGGGGCGCAGCGACCGCAGGTCGTGACGGACCAGACCGGGCCACGGTGAGCGGGCCGCGATCTGCTGCCGGCCGTCGTCCCGGATCACGGCCCGCAGCATGCCATGACGTACCGTCAGTTCCCGTACCGCGTACTCCAGTCGGTCCGGGTCGACGTCGGGGCCGTCGAACTCGAAGTAGCCGTGGCAGGCGACGCCGCCGAGCGCCTGGCCCTCACTCCGGCCGATCCAGTAGGCGTGCTGGACCGGTGTGAGCGGGAAGGGGGCCGCGGGGTCGGTGGCGGGGAGTGGTCCGGCGGGCCCGGCCGGGGGCGCCGAGGGCCGGTTGCCGGCCAGCAGCGCCCACCAGTCGGACACGGTCGGGCTGAGGGTGAACTCCCGGTAGGTGACCGGCAGTCCGGCCCGCCGCCAGGTCCCGACCAGGGTCATCGTGGTCACCGAGTCCAGGCCGAGGCCGACCAGATCGTCGTCGTCACCGATCTTCGAGGGGTCCAGCCGGAGTGTGCGCGCGAGCCGGCGGCGTAATTCCTCCTGGTGCGCGGGAAGGTCCGCGGGCGGGGGAGCGGGCGGCTCGGACGCGGCCGGCCGGGCGGCGGACAGGGCGGAGTGACGGGCGGAACCAGGCAAGGCCCCTCCAGGCAGAAAGGCTTCCGTTCGGTGATGTCCCTGAGTCCCGGGATGGCGGCGCGAAAGAGCGAGCCGCAGAGAAACTGTCCCGGGCCGCCCAAGTATCAGCACACGGATATGTAACCTGGCAAGGGACGATCAGAGATCGTTTGCGACCGTCGTTCGCCAGAGCTTTTCGCCAGTGCTTTTCGTTGACTGTTCCACCGCTCCTGCGGGGCGGGTGGTCCCGGTTGACACCTCCGGAAGCCTGTGTCAGGGTAGGGTACCCTAAGTTGCCTGGCGACTTGGCCTGTGACGTGCTGTTTCTTGCGTCGATGACTACCGGGTCCGAACCTGTGGTGGTCGCTCGGCGGCTTTCGGTCAGCTCATCTCCTCTTCTTTTTCCTTTTCCTTCATTTCCCGGCCGGTGGATACTTTTCGGCTGCCGGTGAATTCGCGGCTGCTTTTCCTTTCGCCGGGTGCCCGGCCGCCGGTGAGGGCGTATACCGCACCCGCCGCGGCTATGCCGGTGGCGATCCAGAAAGCGAGTGTGAAGCCCGAGCCGGCGGGCAGTGCGGTGCCGGTGATCGTGCGGGAGGCCAGGACCGCGGCGGCGAGCTGGCTGCCGACGGCTCCGCCCACGGTCCGGGCGACGGTGTTGATGCCGTTGGCCGTCGCGATGGCGTGCGGCGGGGCGACGTCGTGGATCAGCTTCGGCAGCGCGGCCATGGCGAACCCGAACCCGGTGCCGATCACCGCGTAACCGAGCACGGCCTGCCATTCCCGGGCGTGGAACAGGGCCGTCACGGCCCCGCCGGCCGCGCTGACCGCGAGCCCGAGCGCGAGCGGGGCGCGCGGCCCCAGCCGCCCCTCCACCCGCCCGACCGCCGAACTGGCGGGCAGCCCCAGCAGCGTGCCCGGGATCAGGATGAGCCCCGCCACCGTGACCGACGCCCCGAAGCCGTAGTCCACCAGACGCGCCGCCCGCGCGGGCAGTCCCGCGGGCAGTTCGGCCAGCTTGGGCACCAGGACGTAGAAGACGAACTGGGTGGCGCCCAGCAGGAAGGCCCCGACATGGGCGCCCGCCATCGGGCGGCCGAGCAGCAGGGCCGGGTCGATCAGCGGGTGCGGCACCCGGTGCTCCCACCACAGGAACGCGGCGGAGCACAGGACGAAGCCCCCGGCCAGCGCGCCCACCCGGCCGGAGGTCCAGCCCCAGGCCGGGCCCTGGGTGAGTCCCAGCAGCAGGCAGACCAGCGCGAGGCCCAGTAGCGCGGCGCCCGCCGGGTCCAGCGGCGCCGGCGCGGTCGAGCGTGACTCGGGGACGTACCGCGCCACCGCGGCCAGGGCCAGCAGCACCAGCGCGGAACCCGCGACGAACAGCCAGCGCCAGGAGGCGTGGTCGACGATGAGGCCGCCGACCAGCAGGCCGGCCCCGGCCGCGCCGCCCACCAGGCCCGAGGTGAGGCCCAGTCCGAACGCCACCCGGTGTGGGGGCAGCGCCTCCCGGATCAGGCCCAGGGAGAGCGGCAGCAGCGCGAGGCTGACGCCTTGCAGGGCGCGGAAGGCGATGAGCGAGCCGACGTTCCAGGCCGCGCACGCGCCCAGGTTGCCCAGCAGGTGCAGCGCCAGCGTGATCAGCAGCACCCGCCGCTTGCCGTGGCTGTCGCCGAGCCGGCTGATCAGCGGGGTGAGGACCGCGCTCGCCAGGAGGGTGGAGCTGAGCACGGCCCAGGAGGCGCCGGCGGCGCTCGTGTGCAGCTCGGCCTGGAGGATGCCCAGCGTGGGCACCAGCATCGTCTGCACCAGCGAGTAGGACAGGACGGCCAGGATGAGGGCGATCAGGGCCTTCGTCCCGGGCTGGGCGGGGGGAGCGGAGTCAGGGGTGGGGGCTGGGCCGGGAGCTGGGGCTGGGGCGGGGGCCGTCAAGGGTCACCTCGGTGTCGGTGCGGTCGTGGGGCGCGTGCGGTCGTGGGATGCGTGCGGCCGTGAGGTGGGTGCGGTCAATGAATGCGTGCGGGTCAATGGGTGTGTGCGGGTCAATGGGTGTGTGCGCTCGTGGAGTCGCGGTCCGCGCGGTGGTCCTGCTCGCCGGCCCGGGAGGCCCCGGCGATAGTTTGCGACCGTTGTTCGCTAATGAGGAGCATAGGCAACGCGGCCCCCGGGTCACAAGCCCCGCGGGCATGGCGGGCCGAAGGGTGCCGCCGGGCCGGCGGGTAGGGTGATCGCGTGAACGCACGTCCTCCCGGCCGACCGCGCATCCTGTCCCGCGAGCGCATCGTCGCGATGGCACGGCGCATCGCGGACGACGAGGGGCTCGACGCGCTGACCGTGCGCAGGGTCGCGCAGCGCCTGGGGACCGGGCAGGCATCCCTGTACCGGCACATAGAGGACCGTGACGAACTCCTGCGCCTCCTCGCGGAGGACGTCGCCGTGCACCTCCCCGGAGCGGGGGAGCAGGCGGACCCCCGGGAGCGGGTCGTCGGCCAGTGGCTGGACGCCTACGACTACTTGGCGCGGCACCGCTGGGCGGCCCGGATCATCGCCGAGGGCGAACATGTGGCCGACAGCGCCTCGGTGTTCTCCAGCAGCGCGCTCGACGCGCTCGGCTCGCTCGCGGACACCGCCCCCGGGGCCACGGGAGCGTCCCGGGCCGATCTCGCCCGGGTCTACCGCGTCCTGTGGCACCTGCTGCTCGGCCATGTCCTCAACGTCCACCCGGTGGGACACGCCGAGGCGACGGCCGACGAGGCGACGGCTGACGCCGCTGGCGCGGAGGACGCCACGGACGTCTCCGGCCCGCACGGCCCGCATGGCTCGCATGGCCCGCATGGCCCGCACGGGGTGAGCACCCCGCGCGACGACTTCGTCTGGGCGCTACCCCGCGTCCTGGACGGCGTGCTCGGGGCTTCCTGACGGCTCGGCCGGCCGCTCGCGGGCGTACAGCACCCGTACCCACAGCAGGGCCGCCGCCGTCATCGCCCCCGCGACCACCACGGCCGCCTCGTAGCCGACGGCTCCGGCGAGCCCGGGGCCCACGGCCTGCGCGACCACGGCGACCGTGAAGCCCCAGGCCGACAGGACGGTGAAGTCGGTGCCTGCGGTGGCCGGCCGGCAGAAGTCCATGAACGCGGTGAAGATCACGGTGTTGAGCGCGCCGCGGGCCAGGCCGAGCGCCGCCACGGAGAGGGCCGCGACCCCGCCCCCGGCCCCCGCCGCGACCGTCAGGAGCACCGCGGTGGCCGCCAGTTGCACCAGGCAGGAGGCGGCCAGCACCCGCCCGCGCCCGTGCCGGGCGACCAGTCGCCCGGTGGCGGAGGCACCGGCGATCCCGGCCGCCCCGCCGAGGAGGACGGACAGCAGCCCGATGCGGCCGAGCGGCCAGCCGCGGTCCACCAGGAGCGGGCCGATCAGCGACTGGGGCAGCATGATGCCCATCCAGACCAGGGGCACCAGGACGCCCGCCCAGGCGGCCACGCCCGGCCGGCGGGCCAGCGACCGCAGGGCGCGCAGCCCCGGCCGGACCGCCGCCCCCGCCGCACCGGACAGCGGCCGCACGGGTTCCTCGATGCGGCGCACCACGGCCAGCGGCAGCAGGCAGACACCGGCCAGGGCGATGACAGACCACGACCAGCCGGCGTGCTGGACGAGGGCGAGCATGCCGGTGCCGCCGATCGCGGCGCCCGCGAAGCCCGCGCCGACCTGCACGGCGTTGGCCCGGCCCCGGTCCTCGGGGTCGATGAGGCGGACCGCGAGTCCGTCGGTGGCGATGTCCTGGGTGCCGATCAGCGCGCCCAGCAGGCACGCCCCGGCCATCAGCAGCGCGAAGTCCGAGCGGATGTCCACGGCGGCAAGCGCCACCAGCAGCACCGCGATCGACGGCTGGGTGATGCTCAGCCAGGTGCGGTAGTGGCCGCCGGGGCGGTGGCCGTAGCGGTCGACGAGCGGGGCCCACAGCGCCTTCGCGATGACCATGAAGTTCACCAGCGAGACCGCGCCGACCTGGCGCAGTGAGGCGCCTTCGTCGCGCAGGATCGCCGGCAGGGCCGTCAGGGGGCTCATGGCCAGGTACTGGCCGGCGTAGAGCACGGTCAGGACCAGCAGACGGGCACGCCGGGTCATGCGTCCTCCCGAGATCAGGTCAGGCTAGCCTAACTTAATTTGGGAACACCGGTCGCTAATCTGTCGGAATGCTGTACGCATCGAGGAGAGGCGGGGCGTCAGGCGGGGAAGCGGTCCGCGTGGGCGAAGTCGAGAGGCATCCGGGTCTCGCCGCCGGTCGCCAGGTCGGCCAGCGCCTCGCCGATGCCGAGGGCGTGCTTGCCGCCGTGCGCGTTGCAGCCGCCGGCGACGATCAGCCGCGGGTCCCCGTCCGGGCTGCCGATCACGAACTGCCCGTCCGGTGTGCGCGAGAACAGGCCGACCGCCACCCGCGCGGGCACCGGGTCCAGCCCGGGGACGCACACCGCCAGCAGCCGTGCCAGCTCCGTCCAGTCCTCGGCGCCCACGGACCGGTCGGTGTCCTCCGGGTCCATGGGCCGGAAGCCGCCCCCGCCGTACTCCAGGCCGAGTTTGACGTCGTGTCCGTTCTCCCGGCCGTTGCCCCACAGCACCTGGCCGCCACCGGCCTCCCGCATGAACACCGGGAACCGGTCGAGGCCGAAGTCCTTCCCGCCCGCACTGTCCCTGCTGCCCGCGCTGTCGTCCCCGCCGTCCCCGCCGGTCCCGGTGGCCGGGCGGAACCAGCAGATCGGCATGCGTACGGTTTCCAGGGGCAGCCGGGGCAGGAGGGTGGACAGCCAGGCCCCCACGGTGACAATGGCCCGCCGTACGCGCAGTGTGCCGGTGGCCGTCACCACCTCCACCCCGCCGGGCACCGCCACGAGGTCCGTGACCCGGCTCCCGGTCAGCACCCGGGCGCCCGCCGAGCGGGCCAGTGCGACGGCGGCCCGGACCGACGCCTCCGGCCGGACGATCCCCGCGCCGGGCTCCCGGACGCCGATGTGGCCGCGCGGGACCGCCGCGTGCAGCGGGTACCGCTCGCCCAGTTCGTCGGCGGACAGGATCTCCACCTCGATGCCGTGCGCCTCGGCGGCGCGCAGGGTGCCTCCGGTGATCGGGCCGTCCGGCGGCCCGATCAGCAGTCCGCCCGAGCGTACGAACAGCTCCTCGCCCGAGTCGTGTTCCAGCGCGCGCCACAGCTGTGCGGACCGCCGGGCCAGCGGCACCAGATCCGGATGCTCCAGGCAGGTGATCCGGAACATCCGCGACCCGCCGTGCGAGGCGCCCCACGCGTGCCCCGGCGCGAACCGGTCCACCCCGATCACGTCCGCGCCGCGCCGCGCCAATTGCCACAGCGCCGCGGAGCCCCAGGCCCCCAGGCCGATCACCGCGGTCTCGGCGTCCCAGCCGTTCACCGGCATCCCACCCTCGCCTCCGTCGGATTCCTGTGCGCCGAGGATAGAGTAAGTTAGGTTAGGCAAACCTAAGTTTTACTTTTCCCGCTCCTCCTGGAGGGCCCGGATGCGCCGTTCCCGTCCCCGCGCCATCGCACCCACCGCCGCCGAGCGCGTCCGCTCGGTACTGGCCGCCGCCCATTCGCTGAGCGTGGTGAGCGACGGGGTGCAGACCGAAGTGCGCCGCCTCGACGGCGAGGGCGCCATGGGCCACTTCCACCTGCACGCCCCCTCCGAGGACCCCGCCGTCCGACCGGCCGGACGCGTTCCCGTACGGCTGGAACTCACCGACATCGCCCCCACCCCCGTACGCGAACGGCTGCGCGCCCGGGTGACCGTGACCGGACTGCTCGGCGCCCCCTACGACCCGGCGTCGGAGCAGAGCACCTGCATGGAGTTCGGGCAGGCGGTCCTGGAGGACGGGCGGAGCCGTACGTACGTCACCCTCCAGGAACTGGAGGCGACCACTCCCGACCCGCTGGCCACGCGCGAGGCCGGCATGCTGACCCACCTCCTCGACGAGCACCGCGAACTCGTCCCGCTGCTGCTCCGCCTGGTGCGCCCGCTGCCGGTCAGCGGCGTCCAGCGCGTGCTGCCGGTGCGGATCGACCGCTACGGCCTGACCCTGCGGCTCGAATACCCGCACACCCACCGCGACGCCCGGCTGCCCTTCAAGGCACCCGTGCGTCACATCGACCACGTCGGCCCCCAGATCCACGGCCTGCTGGCCGCGGCGCGCCGCCTGTCCCACCCGGGCCGCCTGCCGGCCTGAACCAGGCCGCCGCCGGCGCGGGGTGCCGTCTCGCTCCACCGATCCCGAAAGGCTGAACCCGTGACGTCCTCCCCCATCGTCCCGTACCCCATGCCCGACGTGGCGTCGCTGCCCGCCGGCGGCCCCCCGTGGACGATCGATCCGCGCCGTTCGGCGCTCCTGGTGCAGAACGTGCAGAAATACCGGCTGCACGCCCTGCACGGCAACGCACCCGTGGGCGAACTCCTCGCCGCGGTCGGCCGGTTGACGCGGTCGGCCCGGTCGGCGGGCGTGCCCGTCGTGTACGCGGTACGGGTGCCGGGGCAGCGGGCGACGGCCGCGGAGACCGGATCGCGGGCCGCCGCCCCGGAGCCGCCCGCGCGGGACGGGGACCGCGCTGTCGCGGACGTCGTCCAGCCGCAGGCCGGGGACACCGTGCTCGTCGCCAAGCGGTACAGCGCGTTCGCCGGCACCCGGCTGCGGGCGCGGCTGACGGAACTGGGCCGCGACCAGCTGATCGTCGTCGGCGTGGCCGCCCGGGCGGAGGTGATGCTGACCGCGGCGGACGCCTGGATGCAGGACCTGCGGCCCTTCGTCGTCGCCGACGCGGTGGTGGACCGCACGGCCGGCGACCACGCCATGGCCGTGCGCTGGATGGCCGACACCTGCGCGGCCGTCACCGTCACCGACGCGGTGGTGGAGGCGTTCCGCGGCGGCCGGACCGAGGCCGCGGCGGGCTGAGCGGACGCCGACCGACGGGGCGTCAGGAGCGAGAGCGGCAGCGCCGGGAAAGGCAGCGAGGCCGGGAAAGACAGGAACGGCGGCGAGGCTGGAAGGACCGGTACCGGCGGCGACGCCGGGAACGGCAGGGGCGGGTGACGGTGTGCCGTCACCCGCCCCTGTGTGTGCTTCCCCTGTACGTGTGCCTCCGGTCGGCCGGCGGACGGGCCGGCCGACCGGCCGTACGGCGGGGGAGTCCGGCGGCCGGTGCGGTGCGGACGCCGGCCCCCGCCGTACGGGGTCAGTGCCCGATGCGGATGCGGTACGCCTGGTCCTGGCCCTCCGGGCCGGCGCCGGACTTGTCCACCACGTACGCCGTGCCGTGGTCCACCGTGACATGGTTCGGGTTGGCGCCGGTGGCCAGGGTCTCGACGACCGCGCCCTTGCGCGGGTCGACCACGGTGACGTTCGCGGCCGTGCGGTTGACGACCAGCACCCGGCCGGTCCGCGCGTCGGCGGCCACGGACAGGGCGCCGGCGCCGGTCGGTACGGACTCGGTGACGGCCTTCTCGCGCAGGTCGACCACGGAGAGCGCGCCGGAGGCCTGGTCGGCGGCGTAGGCGGTGCGGCCGTCGGCGGACAGGGCGACGGAGATCGGGCCGTCACCGGCCGGGATGAAGGACGGGTCCTTGGCCCAGGGGGAGACGGCGATCAGCCGGTCGCCGTTGAGGTCGGCCGCGTACACCGTGCCCGTGCGCTCGTTCACGGCGAGACCGGTGGGGGCCGAGCCGGCCACGGTGACGCGCTTCTTCTCCTTGAGGGTACGGGTGTCGAAGGCGACCACCGTGCCGTCGCCGAAGCCGCTCGCCCAGGCCAGGTCGTGGCGCTCGTCCACGACGACCTCGCGGGCGTGCGCCACGTTCGGCAGCGTGGCCAGGTGCTTGCCGGTGCGCTGGCTGTAGACGGCGACGGAGTTGTTGCGGGTGTTGGTGGTCCACACCGTGTCGTGCTCGTCGTCCACGGCCACGCCGTAGACGGCCTCGACGGCACCGGTGGCCGCGTCGGTGACCGGCGGGGTGATGGTCTGCTTCACCGCCAGGGTGCGCGGGTCGACCTTGAGCAGCGAGGAGGACGAGACCGGCGGCCGGCCGACGGCGGTGGTGGCCCACAGCACGTGGTTCCGCTCGGAGTACGCCGACTGGTACAGGCCCTTGGCGAGCGGGGCCGAGACGACGGTGGAGGCGTGGCCGAGCGCGTGGCCGGTGTGCGCGGAGGCGGTTCCGGCCAGCGCGAGGACACTGCCCGACGCGAGGGCGACAGCGACGGCGGCGGTACGGCGGACACGGTGGTTCTGGCGGGTGACTGAGGACATGCGGCGTCGGTCTCCTTGACGAAGAGGCCTCCTCCCGGGGAGGGAGGCGGACAACAACAACTTAGCTTAGGCTTACCTAATTTTTGACCGAGTCGGGTGTGGCGACGGTCACAACTGGCCTGCTATGGACGGGACTTGAGACCACTCGGACGCGGGCATGCCGCGCAGGGGTGCCCCGGCTCACGGTGAGCGGGGGCACCCCTGCGGGCGAAGGTCCGTACGGCTCAGGCGCCCTCGGCGGGCCGCCCGGTGCGACGGCGGACCACGAACACCGTGGTGGCCGCGGCCCCCGCGGCACCGCCCGCCGCCGCGGCCGCCGCGGACCAGGCGACGGTCGCGTACGAGACCTCGGTGCGGGCCGAGGCCACGGGGGCCGCCACCGGCGCCACCGCCGGCGTCTGCGCGCCGGGCACGGTCGCCGCCGCGCCCGCCGCGCCGGGTGCGGTCACCGTGATGTCCACCTTGAGCGTGGTGGGCGGGTTGGGTGCGAGGAAACGCAGCCAGTGCGCGCCCACGGAGGTGTCCGCGGGGATCGTCACGTCGCCCTCGTACCCGCCGGACGCGTCGGCCTTCCACTGGCCGAGGATCGCGTCGTCGTCCAGCTTGACGGTGACGGTCTGCCCGGCCGGGAACTTGGACACCTTGAAGTGGATCTTCCCGCCCGGCTGCACCTGGCCGGCCGTGATCTCCGCCTTCGCGCCCCGCGAGTTCGAGGCACTGGCCGGCGCGCCGGACGCGGCCGGTACCGGGGTCGCGCCGCCGCCCGCCGTGCCGCCGCCCGCCGTGCCGCCGGTCGCGCCCGGCGTGGTCGTGCCGGGCGTGGTCGTGCCCGGGTCCGCGCCGGAGGTGACGGTGAAGTCGGCCCGCAGGCTGGTGGGCGGGTCGGGGGCGAGGAAGCGCAGCCAGTGCGCGCCCTTCGTGGTGCCCTGCGGGACGGTCACGCTCCCGGAGAGCGAGCCGTCCGCGCCGATGCCGTCCGGCCACTGCCCGATGATCTCGCGGTCGTCCAGCTTCACGGTCAGCTGCCGGCCGGCCGGGAAGCCGGTGACGCGGAAGCTCACCCGGCCGCCCGCCGCCACGCTCGACCCCGCGGTGATCGTGGCGGACGCGCCCGAGGCGCTGCCGGTCCCGCTGCCCGAACCGCCGCCCGTGGGCGTGCCGTCGGACCCGCCGGTGGGCCCTCCGCCGGGGGTGCCGCCCGTACCGCCGCCGCCCGGGTTACCGCCCGTGCCGCCGCCCGGCGCGCCGCCCGTGCCGCCCGTGGACGAGGTCACCGTGATGTCGGCCCGGAGGCTGGTCGGCGGGTTCGGCGCCAGCACCCGCAGCCAGTGGGCCCCGGCCTTGGTGCCCTTGGGGACGGTGACCGTGCCGGAGAAGGTGCCGTCGGCGCGTACCGCGTTCGGCCACTGGGCGAGGATGTCGGTGTCGTCGAGCTTGACCGTGACCGACTGCCCCTTGGCGAAGCCGCTCAGGGCGAAGGAGACCGTGCCGCCCGCCACGACCTTGCCGCCGCCGGTCAGCCGCACCTTCGGCACACCGGCCGGTGCGGTCGGGGCGGTCGGCGTGGGGGTGGGCTTAGGGGTGGGAGTGGGTGTCGGTGTGGGCGTCGGGGTCGGGGTCGGCGTGGGGGTCGGCGTGCCGCCCGTGACGGTCAGCTCGGCGCTGCGCACACTGGTCTGGGGGGCGAGGAAGCGCAGCCAGTGCCCGGCGCCGGGCGCGGTGTCGGCCGGGACGGTCACCGACCCGGACACGCTGCCGTCGTCACCGATGGCGAACCGCTGCAGCAGTTGCTTGTCGTCCAGCTTGACGCTGAGCGTGGCTCCGGCGGGGAACCCCGTGGCCGTGAAGGGGACTTGGCCCCCGGGGGCGACCGACTGCGTGCCCAGCGTGACGCCGGGAGCCGAGGTGTCCGCGGCCAGGGCGACCGTGTCCGTGGCGGTCGCCGCACCGGGGCCGGCCGTGGCGAACGGCGCGGCGAGGGCGCCCAGTCCGAGGGCCGCGCCCGCCGTCAGGGCGGCGGCGCGGGCGATACGGCGGCTGTGCCCGCCCCGGGGCGAGGAGGGCGACGGTACGAGGGTGGGTCTTCCGGAGGACATGTGTGTGGGCTTCCTGCTGGACGAAGGCGGCTGAGGGCGTGCGGGACGGGCACGCGGCAAGACGCGGCCGACCGGCGGCGCACGCCAGTGAATTTAGGTTAGCCTAACCTCAGCCCCATGGCCCCCGATTGGCCCTTCCCACGCGACCCGGCGGCGCCCGGCGGACCGGCAGGCCGGTAAGGTCGGCCTGAGTCGATCACTGCCGTGCCCCCTACCGGAGCCGCCTCGCATGAGCCTGACCACACCGCCCCAGGGCGCACCGCGGCACCCGCCCCGGCTGGCCCGCCCCGACGCGCTCCCGCTGCTCACCGAGCCCGCCGTCGCCCTCCCCGGACCCGGCGGCACGGCGGACTTCTGGGCGCGGGCCGCCGGTCTCGGCACCCCGCTGACCGGGCCCGACCCGCTGGGCGACGACCGCCACCGGGCCGTCACCTTCCTGTGGCGGGGCACGGACACCACCCGGGCCGTGCAGGTGCTGCCCAACAAGATCGGTGATCCCCGGGCGCCCGAGGGCAATCTGATGCACCACCTGCCCGGCACCGACGTGTGGCACTGGACGGTCCGGCTGCGCGCGGACTGGCGCGGCACCTACGACCTCTTCGTGGACGAGGGCGACGGACCCGCCCCGGACGACCCGGGCTACTGGCAGTGGCTGCGCGGCAACCGCCGTACCGACCCGTACAACTCCCGTACGCTGCCGCGCCGCTGGGGTGGCGAACCGGTCGCCTTCGCCGAACTCCCCGAGGCGCCCGCCGCGGTGGACTGGCAGCCGCGGCCCCAGGCCGCCCGCGGCACGGTGACCGAGCACGAGGTGGCGAGCGGCCACCTGGGCGACCGCCGGCGGGTCTGGCTCTACGAGCCCGCCGCGGCGGACCGGCCGGCCGAACTGCCGGTGCTGGTCCTGCTGGACGGCGAGCACTGGCAGCCGCGGCTCCAGGTCGCCACCCTGCTGGACAACCTCATCGCGGACGGCCGTATCCCGCCGGTGGCCGCCGTGCTGCCGGAGTCCGTCGACGCGGGCACCCGCTGGGCGCAACTGACCTGCCGCCCGGAGTTCGTGGCCTTCCTGGCGGAGGAACTGCTGCCCTGGGCCGCGGCCCGGCTGCCGCTCACCGCCGACCCCGCGCGCACGATCGTGGCCGGGCAGAGCCTGGGCGGCCTGACCGCCGCCTACGCCGCCGTGCACAGCCCGCACCGCTTCGGCAACGCCCTGGTCCAGTCGGGCTCGTTCTGGTGGCCCGTCGGCCCCGACGCGGAATGGCTGACCGGCCGGCTGGCGGCCGGTCAGCGGCTGCCGGTGCGGTTCTGGCTCTCCTTCGGCGAACAGGAGTGGGTGGCCCTGCCCGCGGCCCGCCGGCTGCGCGACACCCTCGCCGCCGCCGGTTACGACGACACCGAGTACCGCGAGTTCAACGGCGGCCACGACTACCTGTGCTGGCGCACCGAACTCGCCGACGGACTGGTGGGCCTGCTGGCCGGCCGCTGAACCGCGCGCGAGGGCCGGCGGCGGCCCCGGTCTCCCCGGGGCCGCCGCCGGCCCTCGGGTGTGCTCACGGCCGGCCGGCGCCGATCCGGTCCAGGCATCGGGCGTGCGGCGCGGGCCCGAACACCGGGTGCCAGCCGGGCGGCACGGCTCGCCAGGCCGGCCACAGGGACAGCGAGCCGTCGCCGCCGGCCAGCACGAGGTGGCTGTCGTGCTCCTCGGCGGGCGCGTCGAAGGGGCCGGTGGTGCCGGTCATGCGTCTAGCTCCTTCAGCCGGGCCGCCAGGACCGAGGCGACGGTGTCCAGGTGCGGGTCACCCAGCAACTGCGGGTGCGTGCAGTCCAGGTCGTGGGCGGCGACGGCACCGCGCACATGCGGACGCCAGGCCGCCCACTCCAGCCAGTCCTCGGCGCGCGGCGCGGCGGCGGTGAAGAACACCATGTCGCCGTCGAAGGCCCGGTGCCGGTGCTCGCGCATCATCCGCGCGTGGTTCGGCACGATGTCCACGATCCGCGACAGCGTCTGTTCGCCCAGTCCGGCGAGCGGGCTGCCCGCCCGGCGCAGGGTGGCCAGGACGTCCTCGCGGGTGCGTTCCCCGGCGCGGTCGAAGCCCGCCATGCGCAGGACGGCGGTGAGCGCGTCACCCTCCTCCGGCGCCGGCCGCTCGCGCCACTGCTCGGCCGGGAAGGCGTCCAGCAGCGCCAGCAGGTCGACCCGCTCGCCGGCCTCCTGGAGCAGGACGGCCACCGTGTGGGCGAGGACCCCGCCGACCGACCAGCCCAGCAGCCGGTACGGCCCGTGCGGCTGCGTCTCGCGGATCCGGGCCGCGTAGTCGGCGGCCTCCTCCTCCAGGGTGCGCGGCAGCGGCTCGTCGCCGCCCAGGCCGCGGGCCTGGACACCGTACAGCGGCTGCTCGGGGCCGAGCCGGGCGGACAGTCCCGCGTAGCACCAGGACAGGCCGCCCGCCGGGTGGATCGCGAACAGCGGCCTCCGGCCGGTCCCGGCGCGCAGCGGCAGGATGACGCCCAGCGCGTCGCCCGCGGCGGGCGCGGCGGTGGCCAGACGGGCCGCCAGCGCCGCCGGGGTCGGTGCCTCGAACAGCGAGCCGATCGTCAGCTCGGTGCCGAACTCCTCCCGGACCCGGGCCACCAGACGGGTGGCGAGCAGCGAGGTGCCGCCCAGGTCGAAGAACAGGTCGTCGGGGCCGACCCGGTCGACCCGGAGCACCTCGGCGAACAGCCGGGTCAGGGCCTTCTCCCGCTCGTCGGCGGGCTCCCGGCCCCGGCCGGCCCCGGTGAACACGGGCTCCGGCAGCAGGCGCCGGTCCAGCTTGCCGTTGGGGCTGAGCGGGAAGGCGTCCAGCGCCACCACCGCGGACGGCACCATGTGCTCGGGCAGGTCGCGGGCGACCGCCGCCCGGACGGCCGCCGCATCGGCGCCTCCCGTGACGTAGCCGACGAGCAGTTGCTCCCCGGGACGGTCCTCGCGCACCAGCGCGCAGGCGCCGTCCACGCCCTCCTGGGCGGCGAGCGCGGCCTCGATCTCACCGAGTTCGATGCGCTGGCCGCGCAGCTTGACCTGATGGTCGGTGCGGCCGAGGTACTCGACCTCGCCCTGGCCGCTCCAGCGGGCCAGGTCGCCGGTGCGGTACATCCGGCGGCCGGGCGCGCCGAACGGGTCGGCGACGAACCGGGTCGACGTCAGCTCGGGCCGGCCCAGATAGCCGTCGGCCAACTGGACGCCCGCCAGGAACAGTTCGCCGGGCACCCCGGGCGGGCAGGGCTGCAGGGCGGCGTCGAGGACGTAGAGCCGGGTGTTCCACACCGGGCGGCCGATCGGCACCGGACCGGAGTCCGCCGGGTCGCAGGCGTGGTACGTCACGTCGACGGCGGCCTCCGTCGGGCCGTACAGGTTGTGCAGCTCCACGCCGGGCAGGGCGCGGGCGAAGGCCTGCGCGGTCTCCCGGGGCAGCGCCTCGCCGCTGCAGAACACCCGCCGCAGCCCGGACGCGCAGCCCGCCGACTCCGGTTCGGCCAGGAACACCTGGAGCATCGACGGCACGAAGTGGCAGGTGGTGACGGACTGCTCGCGGATCAGCCGGGCCAGGCCCAGCGGGTCCTTGTGCAGGTCGGGCGCGGCCACGACCAGGGTGGCGCCCACCCGCAGCGCCCAGAAGAACTCCCAGACGGACACGTCGAACGACGACGGGGTCTTCTGCAGCACCCGGTCCCGCCCGGTCAGCGGATAGGCGTCCTGCATCCACCGCAACCGGTTGTCGATCGCCCGGTGCGAGACCACGACACCCTTGGGGCGGCCCGTGGAGCCGGACGTGTAGATGACGTACGCCGGGTGAGCGGGCGTCAGGGCGCGCGGCGGGTTGACCCAGGCGGCGCCGGAGAGGTCGAGACCGTCCCAGACGACCTGCCGGGTGCCGGTGCCCTCGGGCAGGCGGTCCGCGCGGTCGGTGATCGCGCAGACCGGCGCCGCGTCCTTGAGCATGTACGCGAGCCGGGCCGCCGGATAGTCCGGGTCCAGCGGCAGGTACGCGGCGCCCGCCTTGAGCACCGCGAGCAGCGAGACGATCAGCTCCACCGAGCGCGGCACCGAGACCGCGACCACGTCGCCCGGCCCGGCGCCCAGCTTCTGGAGGTGGTGGGCCAGCCGGTTGGCGCGCGCGTCGAGTTCGGCGTACGTCAAGGTGGTGTCCCCGAACACCAGGGCCGGGGCGTCGGGTGTGCGCTGCGCGCTCGCCTCGATCGGGCCGATCAGGGTGGTGGCGGGCACCTCCCGCGCGGTCCGGTTGAACTCGTCGACGACGAGCGTGAGTTCGTCGGGGGTGGCGATGCCGAGACCGGCCGTGGGCTGGTGCGGGTAGGTGTGCGCGATCCGGTCCAGCAGGTGCAGGAACCGCTCCTGGTGCGCGGCCAGGTCCGCGTCGTCGTACAGGGCCGGGTTGCCGTCGTGGTCGATGGCCAGGCCCCGGCCGTCGGCGCGGTCGTACACGTTGACGGTGAGGTCCTCGACCGGGCCCGCGGACAGGTTGCGGGCCCGGGCGGGCGCGCCCGCGAACTCCACCGCGTAGTCGAAGGGCATGACGTTGATCAAGGGGCCCACCAGGCCCCGGCTCTCGCCGAGCAGGCCGAGGTCGCGGCGGATGTCCTCGTAGCGGTAGCGCTGGTGGCGGCGGACCTCGCGGATGCCGAGCACCACCTGCCGGACCAGCTCGGCGAAGGTCGCCTCCGGGGTGACGGTCAGCCGCAGCGGCAGCACGTTCATCACCATGGCCGGCACGCGCAGCGCGGCCGAGCCCATGCGGCCCATCAGCGGCAGGCCGAGGACCACGTCCTGGCGGGCGGTCGCCCGGGAGACGTACAGGGCCTGCGCGGCGATCAGCACGTCCGGCCAGGTGGCCCGCAGCGACGTCGCCAGCTCCCGCAGCCGCTCGGTGGCCTCGGGGGCCAGCCGGGCGCTGCGCCGGCGGAACGTCCGCCGCGGCAGCGCGCCCCGGCCTGCCAGGCGCGGCGCCTCGGGCCGGTCCGCGAACGCCTGCGCCCAGTGCGCGCGGTCGGCGGCGCGGCCCTCCGAGGCCCGGTAGGCCGCGTCGTCCGCGACCAGATCGGCCAGCCGGCCGAACCGGGACGGCGGGACCTGCTCGCCGCGGGCCAGCGCGCTGTAGACCTCGGCGGTGCGGCGCACCAGCAGCGAGTAGCCGTAGCCGTCCATGACGAGGTGGTGGATGCGCTGGTACCACAGCCAGCGCTCGTCACCGACGCGGAACAGGGCGTGCCGGAACAGCGGCCCGGACGCCAGGTCGCACGGCTCGGCCAGGTCGGCGCGCATCCACGCCTCGGCCCGCCGCTCCGCGTCCGGGACGCCGCGCAGGTCCTCGACGGTCAGCGGCAGCTTCACCACGGGCGCCAGGTGCTGGCGCGGCCCCTGCGGGCCGTCCTGCACGCGCACGCGCAGCGCGTCGCTCTCCGCGACGACCTGCCGCAGGGCCCCGGCGAACAGGCCGGCGTCCAGCGGGCCCTCGATCTCCAGGCACTCCGCCGTGTTCTGCGCGGGGCTGAGCGGGTCGAGGGCCTGCGCGTACCACATGCCCGACTGGGCCGCGGTCAGGGGCAGGACGGCGGCAGCGGCGCCGGGCGCGGCCGCGCCGTCCGTGAGCAGGGCGGTCATGAGACCCCCAGCAGGACCGCCCACGGCTTCACCGCGGGCTGTTCGGCGAGGTCGGCGAAGTCCGCCGTGACCCCGTGGTCGCGGCGCCAGCGCTCCAGCAGCGCCATGATGCGCACCGAGTCCAGGCCGTAGTCGACGAGGTTCTCGTCCTCGGGTATGTCCGCCGGGTCCTCACCGAGGCAGTCGGCGACGTCGGCACGGATCTGTTCCAGCGTGAGGGCCATGCCGCTCACACCTCCTCGAAGAGCTCGTCGGTGGTGGTGACGACCGCGCAGCGGCCGGCGGCCCAGCGCAGGGCCATGTCGTGGTCCTCGCGGGAGAAGTCGGCGACGGCGTCGGCGACGACGAACGCCCGGATGTCGCGCGACCAGGCGTCGGCGGCCGTCATCATGACGCCGATGTGCGCGTACACACCGACCACGATCAGCTGGTCGCGGCCCAGGTCCCGCATCCGGTCCGCCAGGTCGGTGCGGGCGAACGCGCTGTACTTCCACTTGGTGATCCGGACGTCCCCCGGCTCCGGCGCCACGGCGTCGGGCATCGCCAGCTTCTCGGGGTCGTCGGCCACGCCGGGCCCCCAGAAGTCCAGTTGCAGCCCGCGCTGTTCGGGGCTCTGCCCGCCCTGCTGCGCCGAGTACACCACCGGCACACCGAGCCGGCGGGCCTCCTTCAGCAGCCGGGCGGTGTTGGCGAGCATGCCGGCCAGCGGCTCGGCGCCGGCCGGGAACGCGGACAGGAAGTGCTGCTGGAGGTCGTGCACGAGCAGCACGGCGCGCGCCGGGTCCACGGTCCAGGACACCCGGTTCGCGGGCAGCTCGTCCGGGGTCGGCAGCGGATAGGAGGGGATACGGGGAAGTGCCATGGGGAGGGGCCTTTCAGCGCTGCTCGGCGGTCGAACGCAGCTGCTTCTTGCTGACCTTGCCGATGCCGGTCTGCGGGAAGGCATCGACGAACTCGACGAGATCGGGGACCTTGTAGGCGGCGACGCCGCGTTCGCGGACGAACCGCTTGACGGCGACCGACTTCAGCGGTTCGGCGCCCTCGCGCAGGATGACGTAGGCGAGGGTGCGTTCGCCGAGGTACTCGTCCGGCACGGCGACCAGGGACACGTCGTGCACGGAGGGGTGGGCGAGGATGATGTTCTCGATCTCCTCGGCGGCGACCTTCTCGCCGCCCCGGTTGATCTGGTCCTTGGCCCGGCCCTCGACGACGAGATGGCCGCTCGGGGTGCGGCGCACGATGTCGCCGGTGCGGTAGAAGCCGTCCTCGGTGAACGCCGTCCGGTTGTGGTCGGGCGCCCGCCAGTAGCCGCGGATGGTGTACGGGCCGCGGGTGAGCAGGTGCCCGAACGCGCCCTCGGGCACCTCCTGGTCGGCGTCGTCCACGATACGGATCTCGTCGTCCGGCGAGATGGGCCGGCCCTGCGTGCTGACGACCGTCTCCGGATCGTCGTCCAGCCGCGTGTAGTTGACCAGCCCCTCGGCCATGCCGAACACCTGCATCAGCCGGCAGCCGAGCGCCGGTGCCAGGCGCCGGGCGGCCTGCTCGCTGTACTTGGCGCCGCCCACCAGGATCAGCTCCAGGCTGGACAGGTCGTGTCCGGCGCCGCCGCCGGCGGCGGTTTCCGTCCACACCAGGGCGAGCGGCGGGACCAGGCCGGTCATGGTGATCCGCTCCCGCTCGACCAGCTCGAACGCGGTCGCCGGGTCGGGCTTGGGGCACAGCACGACGGTGCCGCCCGCGTACAGCACGCCCAGCCAGCCAGGGCTGCTCATCGGGAAGTTGTGCGCGGCGGGCAGCACGACCAGGAAGCGGGTGTCCTGGTCGACGCCGCAGATCTCGTTGGAGCCGCGCAGCGAGTAGAGGTAGTCGTCGTGGGTGCGCGGGATCAGCTTGGACACGCCGGTCGTCCCGCCGGACAGCTGGAGGAACGCCAGCTCGTGCGGGGCCGGGCCGGCCGGCGGTCCCGACGGCTCGCACGGCACCTCGGACAGCGCGGTGTGCGCGCCGGGCTCACCGGCCACGAACACGTGCTTGAGGCCCGGCACCTGGGCCTGGACCCGGCCGGCCAGCTCCCGGTGGTCGTAGCCGGCGTGCACGTCCGGGATGACGTACGCGACGGCCTCGGAGAAGGCGCAGAAGTGGCCGATCTCGGTGTCCCGGTGGGCGGGCAGCGCGTACACCGGCAGCGCGCCGATCCGGAACAGGCCGAAGACGACCTCCAGGAACTCGCCGATGTTCGGCAGCTGGACCACGACCCGGTCGCCGCGGCCGATGCCGCGCGCGGCGAACCCGGCGGCCATCCGGTCGGCGGCCTCGTCCAGCTCCCGGTAGGTCCAGGTGCGGCGCCCGGGCGCCGGGTCGACGAGCGCGGTCCGGCCGGGGTGGGCGGCGGCGCGCTCGCGCAGCATCCCGCCGAACGTCTCGCCGCGCCAGTACCCGGCGGCCCGGTAGCGCTCGGCGAAGGCGTCCGGCCAGGTGGGCGCGTCCACCGAGGGGGTGAGGGCGTCGGCGGTCACAGCGCGGCCCCCACGGCGTCCAGGAACGTACGGAACTTGGCGGCGGTCTCCGCGGTCTCCGCCTCCGGCGAGGACTCGGCGACCACACCCGCGCCCGCGAACAGCCGCAGGGTGCGGCCCTCGGCCTCGGCGCAGCGGATGGTCACCACCCACTCGCCGTCGCCGTCCGCGTCCTGCCAGCCGACCATGCCGGTGTAGGCGCCGCGGTCGAAGGGCTCGGACGCGGCGATGACGTCCCGCGCCACGTCGGTCGGCGTGCCGCACACCGCCGGGGTGGGGTGCAGCGCCGAGGCCAGGTCGAGCGCGGTGACATGGTCGCCGGCGATCTCACCGGTGACGGTGGTCGACAGGTGCCACATGGTGGCGGTGCGCACCAGCGTGGGCCGCTCGGGCACTTCGAGGCGGGCGCACAGCGGGGCCAGCGCCCGCCGTACGGCGTCCACCACGACCGCGTGCTCGTGCAGGTCCTTGGGCGACTCCAAGAGCGCCACCGCGCGGCGCACGTCCTCGGCCAGGTCGGCGCTGCGCGGCGCGGACCCGGCCAGCGGGTTGGCGGTCACCCGGCCGCCCTGCCGGGCGACGAGCAGTTCGGGGCTGGCGCCTATCAGGGTGCGGCCGGGGGCGCTGGGCAGCGCGAAGGTGTAGCCGGTCGGGTCGCGGCGGGCCAGCCGGTTCAGCATGGCCGGCAGGTCCGGGTCCTCGGGCGCGGTCAGTTCCAGGGTGCGGGCGAGGACGACCTTGTCGAACTCGCCGGCCCGCATCCGCGCCACCGCCGCGGCCACGGCCGCCGCGTACTCCTCGGGCGCGGGGTGCTCGCGCAGCTGCCAGCCGCTGCCGTCGGCGGCGTCCTGGGCGGGCAGCGCGATCAGCGGGTCCTCGCCCAGGGCGGGCGCGGTGCGCAGCGTCTCGGGGACGGCCAGGGCGCACGGCGCGCCGGGCAGGAACGGGACGGCGCCAAGGACCAGCGGAGCTGGCCGGCCGGGGCGGCGCAGCCGGTTCAGCAGCCCGTGCACGCGCTGCGGCAACGGGCTGTCGTCGTGCGGGACTTCGGCGGCGGTGCCGTGCGCGAGCAGGGTGCGCCGGGGCGTGGCGAGGAAGCGGTCGGTGCCGGCGCGGTAGGCGTCGAGGAGGGCGACGGAGGCACCGGGGGCCAGGGCGGTGGGGGCGGAGCCGGCGAAGAGCCCGGGCTCGCTCAGGGAGGTGGTCATGGAGTCTCCTGGCTGGTGGAGGCTGGGGGAGGGGGCACGGTGGCGGGCGGTCAGGCCCGCAGGGTGGCGCCGCCGTCGACGTACAGGTCGTGCAGGGTGATGTGCCGGGCGCGGTCGGAGACGAGGAAGGCGACGGCGTCCGCGATGTCGCGGGGTTCGGCGATGCGGCGCAGCGGGATGCCGGTGCGGTAGGTGGCCAGGTCACCCTCGATGACGGCCTGCCGGCCGCGCTCGGGGCCGTCGGGGGAGCCCTCCCACATGGCGCGCTGCATGTCGGTGAGGGTGGAGCCGGGGGAGACGGTGTTGCAGCGCACACCGTGCGCGGCGACCTCCAGGCCCAGGCACTTGGTGAACATCACCGCGGCGGCCTTGGAGGCGGCGTAGGCGGCCATGCCGCTGCGCGGCACACCGGCCGCGTTGGAGGCGACGGTGACGATGCTGCCCCGGCCGCGGGCGGTCATGCGGCGGGCCGCGGCCCGCGAGACGTGCATGACGCCGTCGGTGTTGACCGCGAACACCGCCGACCAGTCGGCGTCGTCGAGGTCGACCACGGGCGCGCCGCGCAGGATGCCGGCGACGTTGACCGCGATGTCCAGCGGGCCGAGCGTGTCCTCGGCCTCGGCGACCAGCTTCTCCACGGCCGCGGGGTTCGTCACGTCCAGGGGGCGGACGGTGACCCGGTCCCCGTGCTCGGCGGCCAGGGCCTCGGCGCCGGCGGGGTCCAGGTCGGTGGCGAGCACCCGGGCGCCCTGTGCGGCGAGCGCCGTCACGACGGCCGCGCCGATGCCCCGGCCGGCGCCCGTGACGAGCGCGAGCCGCCCTGTCAGTTCGTGTCCGGTGCTCACTTGACCATGGCCTTCCGTATGTCGTCCAGCACGGAGACGGCCGCCTGGGCGCCGCCGAGGCTGGTCCACTTGGAGCCGTCGATGACGGTGGCGTGCCCGTCGCGGACCGCCTTGAGCTGCTGGTACGCGGGCTTCTTGGCGAGCTGGCCGAGGAGTTGGGCGTCCTGTCCGGTGGAGGTCAGCGTGCCGATGAACAGCCAGTCGCCGTCGATCTCCTTGAGGTTCTCGTCGCTGATCGGCGTCGAGTGGCCCTCGCCCTTCTTGTTCTGGATGCCGGGCCGCTTGAAGCCGAGGTCGCCCAGCACATCGCTGATGAACACGCCCTGCTGCATCACGGCGGTGCCCTTGGCGGAGTAGCGGGCGACGGAGACGGTCGCGCCGGCCTTGGCGCCGAGGTCCTTCTTCAGCGCGGCGGCCTTGGTGCCGTAGTCGGCGAGGAACTTCTTGGCCTCGTCGGACTTGCCCAGTGCCTGCCCGGTCAGCGTGAGGGAGTCCTTCCAGCTCTTGTCGCCGCCGATGGTGACGACGGTGGGCGCGATCTTCTTCAGCTGCGCCAGCACCTGTTCGTCGGCGAGCTGCCCGGCGAGGATGACATCGGGTTTGGCCCGGACGACCTTCTCGATGTCGGGCCCGGTCACCGCGCCGACCACGGGGATGCCCGCGGCCTGTGCGCCGAGGTAGCCGGGGGCGCCCTTCTGGCCGCGTCCGGCGGTCAGCCCGACCGGCTTGACACCGAGCGTCAGCGCGGAGTCCAGGTCCATCTCGCTGAGGGTGACGACCCGCTTCGGCGCGGCCGGCACCTGCACCTTCGCACCGGTCGCGTCGGTGACCGTCGTCGAGCCGCCCTTGTCCGACCCGCCCGGGGAAGAGGCGTCGTCCGAGGAACCACAGGCGCTCAGGGCGAGGCCGCAGGCGACGGCCAGGGCCGTGGCGGCGGCTCGACGGGTGCCGGGGGTGGATGTGCGGGGCGGCATCATGGCCTGAAATCTCCGTTGTTCGAGTGTCGTGACCCGCGGGTTCGGGTCACAATTCGGCGAGCCGTACGCCCTCAAGGCATGCGGAACCGCCGGCACCCGGACATTGCGGGCGCACGGACGGCCCCACACCTGACGGGACGGCCACTTAGGTTAGGCTAACCATATGCTCATATCGAGGGGGCCGTTGATGAAGTCGGGATCCGGACAGTCCGTGGACCGGCATTCCGGCCCGCGTTACGCCGTCCGGGTGACAGCCGTCCTCCTCGTCCTGCTGCTGGCCCTGGTCCTGCTCTCCCTGCTCGTCGGCACGGGATCCAGCTCACCGGCCCGCGCCTGGGAGTACCTGCTCGGCCAGGACTCCGCCCGCCACGACCCCCAACTCAGGCTGGCCGTCGTGGACGTACGGCTGCCGCGCACCCTGGCCGCGGTCCTGGTCGGCGTCTGCCTCGGCACCGCCGGGTGCCTGCTCCAGGCCGCCACCCGCAATCCGCTCGCGGAGACGGGACTGCTGGGCGTGAACTCCGGGGCGGCCTTCGCCGTCGTGGTCGGACTCACGTTCTTCGGCGCCGAGTCCACCCCGGCGCTGCTGGTGTGGGCGCTGTGCGGCGGCATGGCCGCGAGCGCGGTGGTCCTTCTCCTGGCGGGCAGCGGCCGGGCCGCGGGGTCCCCGTTGCGGCTGGTGCTGGCCGGTTCCGCGCTCGGTGCCACCTTTCACGGTATGACCTCCTACGTCCTGCTCGGCACCCAGTCCACCTTCGACGTCTACCGCTATTGGACGATAGGTTCGCTCGCCGGTGTCCGCACCTCGGACCTGCTGCCGCTGCTGCCGCTGGTCGCCGTGGGCCTGCTCCTCGCGTTCGGCTGCGCGCGCCCGCTGTCCGCGCTCGGCCTCGGCGACGACAGCGCCCGCTCGCTGGGCCACCACCCCGGCCGGGTCCGGCTGGTCGTGGCCGGCGCGGTCTCGCTCCTCGCCGGCTGCGCGGTCGCCGTGGCCGGCCCCATCGCCTTCCTCGGCCTGCTCGCCCCGTACGCCGCCCGTGCCGTGGCCGGAGCGCGCATGGGCGCCCAACTCGCCCTGTCCGCGCTGATCGCGGCCGATGTGATGATCCTCGCCGACGTCCTCGCCCGCGTCGTCATCCGCCCCTGGGAGACTCCGGTCAGCGTGCTCCTGGCCTTCGTCGGCGGCCCGTTGCTCGTCTGGATCGCCCGCTCCTCCCGCCTGTCCACCGCCGGAGCCACGTCATGACCTCACCTGAACCGAGGGCCGGCGGGGATGCCGGGGCCGCCGCCGTCTCTTCGCCCGCTCCGCGGGCCGGTACGAACGCCGGGCCCGTCGCGTCCGCGCCCCGCCCGGACTCCGGGCAGCCGGCCGCGGGCGCCGTGGACGTGACCCCGCCGGACAGCGTCGTGCTGCGCGCCGGGACGCTGTCCTGGCTCTTCCCGCGGCGTGGCGCGCTGGCCGCGGCCGTGCTGGTGCCGCTGCTGGTCCTGCTCATCGCGGTGGCGGTGCTGGCCAGTTCGACCGGGATGAGCCTGCGGGACACGCTGTCCGGGCTGTTCGGCACCGGCGACCCCGGCACCGTCATGATCGTGCGGGACTTCCGGCTGCCGCGCGTGTTCGTCGGCCTGATGGTCGGCGGCGCGCTCGGCGCGGCGGGCTGCCTCACCCAGACCCTGGCGGGCAACCGGCTGGCCACCCCCGACCTGCTCGGCGTCAACGAGGGCGCCACCGCGGCGGTCGTGGCCGCCGCGGCCGGCTCCTCCACCGGCATGGTCGGCCACTGGTGGCTCGGCCCGATCGGCGCCGTGGCCGCCGCCGTGCTCGTCGTGCTGTGCGCGGGCGGCGCGGGCAGCGCCGGCTACCGCGTGCTGGTCGTCGGCATCGGCGTGTCCACCGTGGTCGGCGCGGTCGGCGACCTCGTCATGTCGCGGCAGAACGACAACACGGCGGGCGGCGTGTTCCTCTGGGCCGCCGGCAGCCTCAGCGGCCGCGACTGGAGCGTGGGCACCCCCTTGCTGATCGCGCTCCTCCTCCTGCTGCCGTTCACCCTCGCCGCCGGGCACCGCCTGCAACTGCTGCGGTTCGACGACGACACGGCCGCCTGCCTCGGCGTCGACCTGCGCCGGCTGCGCGCCGCCGCGCTCGCCCTCGCCGTCGCCCTGGCCGGCCTGGCCGTCGGCGTCGGCGGCCCGATCGCCTTCGTGGCCCTCGCCGCCCCCGTCCTGGCCGGACACCTCGGCGGCCCCACCCGGGTGCCGGTCCTCGGCTCCGCGCTCACCGGCGCCGCCCTGATCACCGCGGCCGACGCCCTCGCCCGGGTCGTCGCCCCCGTCGAACTCCCCGTCGGTGTCGTCACCAGCGTCCTCGGCGGCCCCTTCCTCCTCTGGGTCCTCTTCCGCTCGGACCGGACCACCGGAAAGGCATGACCACCCCCATGACCGACGCCCGCACCGGCCTCGAAGTCCGCGGCCTGCACGCCGGATACCCCGGCCGCCCCGTCGTCCAGGACGTCGACCTGACCGTGCCCGCCGGGCACGTGGCCGCGATCGTCGGCCCCAACGGCTGCGGCAAGTCGACGCTGCTGCGCACCGTCGCCCGGCTGCACCGCCCCGAGGCGGGCACCGTGCACGCCGACGGCGCGGACATCTGGCAGCTGACCCAGCGCCAGGCCGCCCACCGGATCGCGCTGCTGCCCCAGTCCCCGCGCGCCCCCGAGGCCGTCACCGTCGCCGGACTGGTCCGCTACGGCCGCCACCCGCACCAGGGCCTGCTGCGCCAGTGGTCCCGCGAGGACGAACAGGCCGTGCGCGACGCGCTGGAGGCCACCGGCACCGCCGATCTCGCCGCCGAACGCCTCGACCGGCTCTCCGGCGGCCAGCGCCAGCGCTGCTGGCTCGCCATGGTGCTCGCCCAGCGCACCCCGGTCGTCCTGCTCGACGAACCCACCAGCGCGCTCGACCTCGGGCACGTCGTCGACGTCCTCGAACTCGTCCGCCAGGTCGCCGCCGCGGGCCGCACCGTCGTCATGGTCCAGCACGACCTGGCCGCCGCGGCCCGTTACGCCGACACCCTCATCGCCATGAAGGACGGCCGCGTCGTCGCCCAGGGCCCGCCCCAGGACACCGTGGACGAGTCCCTCGTCAAGGAGCTGTACCACCTGGACGCCGACATCCTGCGCGCCCCGGGGGACGGCAGCCCGGTGGTGGTGCCCCGGGCACGGGGGTGACGGCGGGCCCGTACAGGCCGCGCCGCCCGGTCCGTACGGGGCAACGGCGGGCGTGGGTGCGGGTGACCGCGTCGGCCGCACCCACGGGCCGGCCCGCGTCGGCCGTCCGCACACAGCCGCGGGCCGGCCCGCGCACAGCGGCGGACCGGCCCCAGGCGTCGGACGGCATGTCAGCGGCGGCTGCGCACCAGCAGGTACAGGAAGTACGGCGTGCCGATCACCGCGGTCATCAGGCCCGCCCCGAGCTGGGCCGGGGCGATCACCGTGCGGCCCACCAGATCGGCGGTGCACACGAGGACGGAGCCGAGGAGCACCGCGACCGGGACCACCCGCACATGGCGGCGGCCCACCAGGGCCCGGGCCGCGTGCGGGGCGACGAGGCCGACGAAGCCGATGGTGCCCGCGGCGGCCACGGCGGTGGCGCTGAGCAGGACGCTCAGCGCGAGGAAGCCGAGCCGCCCGCGTCCCGTGTCCAGGCCGAGCAGCCGCGGGGTGTCCTCGTCGAGCGAGACCAGATCGAGTTCGGTGCGGCGGGCGACCGCGACGCCCACGCCCACGGCCAGGACCACCGCGAGCGGCACCACGTCGGGCAGGGTCCGGCCGTAGGTGGAGCCGGACAGCCAGATCAGCGCCTTCGCCGCGTTGAACGGGTCGGTGAGCAGGACGAGCAGCGCGATCAGCGCACTCGCCCCGGTGGCGACACCGAACCCGACGAGGACCAGCCGGTTCTGCCGGAACCCGCCCCGGGCGGCGAGCCCGAAGACCAGGACGGAACTGACCGCGGCGCCCGCGAAGGCGGCACCGGCCATGCTCCACGACCCGGCCAGCGGCACGGTCGTCACCAGGAGCACGGCACCGAGCGCGGCTCCGTTGGAGACCCCCAGGATCCCCGGCTCCGCCAGCGGGTTGCGGGTCACCGCCTGGACGAGCGTCCCGGCCAGGGCGAGCGCGCCGCCGGCGAGCAGCGACGCGAGCACCCGGGGCACCCGGGTGTCCAGGACGAAGGTGACGGACCGTCCGGCCCGGCCCTGCGCCCAGTTCAGTACGTCGCCCAGCAGCAGCTTGCTGTCGCCCAGCAGGACGGCGGCGATCACCACGCCGACCAGGACGGCCGCGAGCACGGCCGTGGTGGCCAGGAAGACGGCCCGGCTCCGGATGCGCAGCCGGTCGGGCGCGGTGGCCGCGGCGGTGTCGCGTACCCGGGTGGCCATCACGATCAGGAACACCGCGCCGACCAGGCTGGTGACGACGCCGGTCGGCACGGCGACGGCCGTGTCCGCGGGGACCACGGCCCGCAGCAGCACGTCCGAACCGAGCACCAGCACCGCACCGGCCAAACCCGCCACCGGCGCGCTCGTCCGCGTACGGGAGAACCCGCGCAGCCGGCGGGCCAGGGGGCGGACCAGCGCGGGGGCGCACAGGCCGACGAAGCCCACCGGCCCGGCGAGCGTGACGGCGGCCGTGGACAGCAGCGCCGCGCACACGACGACGGTGATCCGGGTGGCCCGGACCCGGACCCCCAGCCCGCGGGCCGCGTCGTCGCCGAGGGCCAGCGCGTCGACACGGCGGGCGACGAGCAGCAGCCCGGCGAGCCCGGCGAGGGCGATGGGCGCCATCTGGAGGACGCCGTCGAACCCGTTCTGCGCGATGCTGCCCTGGTTCCAGTGGTAGAGCCCCTCGGTCTGCTGCGGGAACAGCAGGAGCAGCGCCTCGGTGACGGCGGTCAGGCCGAGGGTGAGGGCGCTGCCGGCGAGCACGAGGCGGACGGTGCCCGCGCCGAGGCCGGACAGTCCGAGCACCACGGCCGCCGCCGCGAGGCCGCCGGCGAAGGCGATCCCGGAGGAGGCGATCAGCGGCAGCGAGACGCCGGTGACGGCGGCGAGACCGAGGGACAGGTACGAACCGGCGTTCACGGCCAGGGTGTCGGGCGAGGCGAGGACGTTGCGGCTGACCGCCTGCAGGGCGGCGCCCGCCGCGCCGAGCACCGCGCCGACGAGCAGCCCGGCGGCCATCCGCGGCAGCCGGGAGGCGACGACGACCGACGCGTCGCCCGCACCGGCCCGCCCGGTGAGGGCCTCGACGACCTCGTGGGCGCCCACCGAGGCGGTGCCCTGGGTGATGTCCACCAGTGCCAGGGCGGCGACCAGCAGGACCAGCGTGACCGTCACCGCGGCGGCGCCCTTGCGGGACGCGGACAGCGGCGGGCGGGTGGTGGGGGCGGGGGCGGTGACGGTCATGGCGCTACTTCTTCGTCAGGGCGGCGACGACGGCGTCGGCGTACTTGCCCATCGAACCGGGGCCGCCGAACATCCAGATGCCGTCGGGCAGCCGGTACACCTCGCCCTTCTTCACGAACGGCAGGTTCGTCCACACCGAGTCCTTGGCCAGGGCGCCCGTGAAGGGCGTGCTGGTCTTGTCGTCGTCGCTGCCGATGTAGGCGAACCGCACGTCACCGAGCTTGGTGAGGCCCTCGACGTCGGTGGAGCCGAGCCCGTAGTCCTTGTCGCCCTTGACGGTCCAGGCGTTCTTCAGGCCGAGCCGCTCGTCGACCGCGCCGATGAGCGAGCCGCTGGTGTACGGCCTGATGGAGACCTGGTTGGAGGTGACGTAACCGTCCGCGAAGGCGTACTCGGCGCCGCCGAGTCCGGCGTCGGCCAGGGCCTTCTTGTCCGCGGCGAGCTTCGCGTCGAACTGCTTCTCCAGCGTGGCCGCCTTGTCGGCGGTGCCGGTGGCCTTCGCGATGAGGTCCAGGTTCTTCGTCATCTGCCCGATGGGGTCGGCGGCGTTCGCGGAGCGCAGCTCGAGGACCGGGGCGACCTTGCGCAGTTGCTTGAGCGCGGCGGCGGACAGGTCGGTGGTGGCGACGATGAGGTCCGGGTTCAGGGACGCGATGGTGTCCATGCTCGGCTCGCCCCGGGTGCCGATGTCCTTGGGGGAGTTCTTCAGCGGGACCGCGCTGTCCCAGCTCCGGTAGCCCTTGACGTCGGCGACGCCGACGGGGTCGACGCCCAGGGACACCAGGCTCTCGACGACGTTCCACTCGGTGCCGACGACCTTCTTCGCCGGCGCGTCCAGCTTCACCTGGGCGCCGGTGGCGTCGGTGAGGGTGACGGGTCCGGCGCTGTTCTTCGCGGCGGTGCCGCTGTCCTTGGCGGGCTCGGTGGTGCCGCAGGCGGCCAGGACGAGCGCGGCGGCGGTGGCGGCCGTCGTGGTCAGGACGAGACGTCTCACGGGGTGCTGCCTCATGGGGTGGTGCCGAGCCTTTCGTTTCGCGTGTGGTGGCGGCCTATCGCGCGGGTGCGCAGCCGGCCGGTCAGGGGGTCGGTGTCGACCTCGATGCGGATGCCGTAGACCGCGGTCAGCCGTTCGGGTGTCAGGACGTCCTCGGGCGGGCCGTCCGCGACGACCCGGCCGGTGCCGAGCAGCACGATCCGGTCGGCCACGGCGGCGGCCTGGTCGAGGTCGTGCAGGACGGCGCCGACGGCGATGCGGTGGTCGTCCGCGAGGTCGCGGACGAGGTCGAGCAGTTCGATCTGGTAGCGCAGGTCGAGGTAGGTGGTCGGTTCGTCCAGGAGCAGTACGCCGGTCTCCTGGGCCAGGCAGGAGGCGAGCCAGACGCGCTGCAACTGGCCGCCGGAGAGGTGTTCGGCGCCGCGTGCGGCGAGTTCCGCGACGCCGGTCACAGCCAGGGCGCGGTCCACGGCGGCCCGGCCGCCGGGGTCGCTGCGGCCCCAGCGGCCCCGGTAGGGGTAACGGCCGAACTCGACGACGTCCCGCACGGTCAGCCCGCTGGGCGTGGGCCGCCCCTGGGTCAGCAGGGCGACGCGCCGGGAGAACTCCCGCGGGCTCAGGGCGAGGCCGTCGGTGTCGCCGTCGACGAGGATCGTGGCGGTCCTGGGCCGCTGCAGGCGCGCCAGGGCGCGCAGCAGCGTCGACTTGCCGCTGCCGTTCGGCCCGACCAGTACGGTCACTTCGCCGGGACGCAGCGTCAGGGCGGCGCCGTGCACCACGTCGACGCCGTCGTAGGCCACGGTGACGTCCGTGGCGGACAGCTCATGGCCGCGCGGACCCGGGGCCGCGGGTATCTCTTCACCAGCTCGCACGGAGTTGAGGTTAGCCTAACCTAACCGCTCTGTATGCATCGGGGTGGCCGACCGCAAGACGACAACCGGCCACATCGCGGTATCCGCACACCCGGCGGCATCCCCACACCCGGCGATACCGGCACATCTAGGAGACCGACCACACCTCCGCCGGGTCCGGTGCGTCGTCGGACCCGGTGTCCTGGAGCTGCTGCTCGGACCAGATGGTCTTGCCCTGGCGGCTGTGCCGCACCCCCCAGCGGGAGCTGAGCTGCATGACGATGTACAGGCCGCGCCCGCCCTCCTCGCCCTCGCGCGCCTGGCGCAGGTGCGGGCTGGTGCTGTTGGCGTCGGTGACCTCCGACAGCAGCCGGCCCTTGTCGTGGATGAGCCGCAGCCGGATCGGCCCCCTGCCGTAGCGGATGGCGTTGGTGACCAGTTCGCTGACGACGAGTCCGGTGGTGAACGCCGCCTCGTCCAGCCCCCACGCGGCGAGCTGCCGGTCCACCAGCCGGCGCGCCGCGGCCACCACGGAGGCGTCGGCGGGCAGCGACCAGTCGGCGACGTGGTCGGGCGGCAGCGTGCGGGTGCGGGCGAGCAGGAGGACGGCGTCGTCGTGGGGGGAGGGCGCCATGCCGTACACGGCGGCGTCGCACAGCTCCTGCAACGGCCGTCCGGTGGGGGCGAGGATGTGCTCCAGCCGCCGCCGGGCGCGGCGCCCGTGCCCGTCGCCGGCCGCGACCAGGCCGTTGGTGTAGTGGGCCAGCAGACTGCCCGTGGGCAGCTGGACCCTGGCCGGGGTGAAGGCGCGCTTGCCGCCCGCCCCCAGCGGCGGCCCCTCCGGTACGTCCACGGACAGCGGCGAGCCGTCGGGATCGAGGACGACGGGCGGGGGATGGCCCGCGCGGACGAGGGCGCAGTACCGGCTGACCGGGTCGTAGACGGTGAGCGCGCACGTCGCCACATGCGGGTACGCGGACGAGAACGGGCCGGCCGCGAGCTGGGCGGCCACCTCGTCCAGCCGGGTGAGCAGTTCGTCGGCCTCCAGGTCCTGGAGGGCCAGCGCGCGCAGCGCGACGCGGAGCTGGCCCATCGTGGCCGCCGCCTCGATGCCGTGCCCGGCGACGTCGCCGACGACCAGGGCGACCCGGGTGCCGGACAGCGGGATGACGTCGAACCAGTCGCCGCCCGCGCTCTCCGGCAGGTAGATGTGGGCGGTCTCCACCGCGGAGAGCCGGGGCACCGTGCCCGGCTGGAGGCGGCGTTGCAGGGCGGAGGCCACGGTGTGCTCGCGCCGGTAGCTGCGCGCGTTGTCCAGGTGCGCGGACGCCGCCGAGGCCGCCTGCCGGGCCACGTCCAGGTCCGCGTCCGCGAACGGGTCGGCCCGGTGCCGGTACAGGTTCAGCAGCCCGAGCACGGTGTCCCGGGCCACCAGCGGTGCCACGATCATGGAGTGCACCCGCGCCTTCACCAGCGGGGCGAAGCCGTCGCGGTCGGTGGACAGCCACGCCGTGTCCGGTGCGACGCGTACCAGGCGGGCCCGGATGTCGTTGAGGACCTGGGTGTACGGGGTCGGGAAGGGGAAGGGCCTGCTGTCGCCCTGCCGGCGGGCCGCCTCCGCGCTGGCGGGCGCGAAGGCGACCCGGCGCAGCGGAAGGTCCGGCGGCACCGGGCCCGGCTCGCGCTCCCGGCCCCAGGGGCCGTCGTCCAGCAGATCGACGCTGGCGGCGTCGGCGAAGCCGGGCACCAGGGCCTTCACCAGTTCCCCGGCCGTGGTCCGGCCGTCCAGCGTGGACCCGACGGCCTCGTGCACGGTGCTGAGCACGGCGAGGCGGTCCGCCGCGGCCTGTCGCTCGGTCACGTCCTCGATCACCCCGACCACTCCGGTGGTGTCCTCGCCCGGACCGCACAGCGGGAAGAGCGACACTTCGAGCGCCAGGGTCCGGTGCGGCCCGGACGGCGACCGCCCCCGCATCAGCCGGTCCCGCACCGGCTCGCCGGACGCGAGGACCCCGTCGATCAGGGTCCTCAGCTCACCGGGGTCCAGGCCCGGCGCGAAGTCGTCGATGCCGTGGCCGTCCATGTCCTCGACGGCGAGTTCCCGCACCCCCCGCCCGGTGGGGTGGTACCGCACGACGCGCTGGGCGGAGTCGAAGACGAACAGGCCTTGGGACGTGTTGCCGAACAGCGCGTTCAGCACCGCGGCGTCGTCGACGGGACCGGCTGCCACCGCAAGCTCCCTTCGCGGACCTCCCCTCACCCTCTCGCATCGGCCCGGCACGGCAACTCGGTGCCGCGGCCCCGCGACGGCGTGCCCGCCGGGCCCGCCGCGCCTCACCCGGACGGCGCAGGCCCGGTGGTGGCCGGCCGCCCGCGCGGCGCAGGGTCGGAGCAGACGGCCGGCCGGGTGCGGCCGCCGGGAGGAAGAGGTGCAGTCATGAGCGAACCGTCGTCGTCGGCCGGTGGCCGCGACCGGCCGGAGCCGGGCGCCGCACCGGCTCCGGGCACCGGGAGCGCGACCGCCCGCCCGGGCCGCAACAGCGCCTGGGTCACCGGCGGAGTCACCTTCGCCGGCGTCCTCATGGTGGTCGACGGCGTGCTCTTCGTGCTCCAGGGCATCGCCGCGATCGCCAGGGACAAGGTGTACGTACGCCTGGACAACTACATCTACCGGATCAACCTCACGGGCTGGGGCTGGATCATCCTGGTGCTGGGCGTGCTCGCCGTCGTCGTCGGCTGCGGCGTCCTCGCCGGGGCGACCTGGGCCCGCGTGGTCGGCATCCTGCTGGCCTCGGTGAGCCTGGTGGCCCAGTTCGTGTTCCTGCCGTACGCGCCCGTCTGGTCCCTGTTCATGATGGCGCTCGACGTCTTCGTGATCTGGGCACTGGCGGTGTACCACCCCCAGCGACCGCGCCCCTGACGGCCCGTCCGCTGCTCAGCGGCGCGCCCGTGCTCAGCGGCGCGCCCGTCCTCAGCGGCGCGGCGCCGCGACCGCCCGTTCCAGGCGGCGCAGCAGCCAGGCGTCGACCGCCGCCCCCAGCGCGACGCACACGGCGTACCCGAGGGGCGAGTCGCCGGGCAGCACGAGCAGCAGCAGGCTGACCGGGGCCGTCAGGAACACCGGCCAGACACCGGAGAAGGACGCGTCCGCGTGGCTGACCAGCGTCTGGTCGATCAGCACCCAGACGCAGACGGCCGCGACCACCACCAGATACGCCGTGCTCATCCAGTGGGCGCGCAGCGTCGCGAGCAGAGGGGACGGACGGGAGGAAGTGTGGCTGTTCATGACGTCCTTTCGGGCTGCCGAACCGGTGGATCTCCAGTAGAACCGGTACCCCGTCCGGCGCACCTGAGTGCGGGAACTCAGACGGACTGAGTACGCCTGCCCTGACTCCCCCCGCACCCGAACCCGACGCTCAGCGCAGCCCCAGGCAGGCCAGCCAGGCGCGGGGCGCGTCCCGGTGGCCGGCGGTGAGCAGCGCGCCGAGGACCCCGGGCAGGCCGTTCAGCAGGTCCGCCGGCCAGTCGGCGGGCGGCGGAGTGGTGAGACGGGCGGTCACATGGGCCACGAGCCGTTCCTTGAGCGCGGTGGCCGCGGGCAGCCCGGCGTACCGGTCGAAGCAGTCGGCGACGGCCAGCACGCCCGTGGCGCCGTGGCACAGCCCGAGACGGTCGCCCGCGGAGTCGCCGAACAGGTGGAAGCCCTCGTCGTAGTGCTCGGCGAGCGTGGTGAAGGCGGCCGCGGCCCACTCGGCGGCCACCGTGTCCCCGAGGGCGTCCGCGGCGTCCCACAGCGCCCAGGCGACGCCGGGTGTGCCGTAGCACCACGCCTGGCGGGGCTGGGCCGCGCGCGGCGGCGGGGTGCCGAGGTCGGCGCCGGGCCAGGTGCGCACGCACCGGTCGTCGTCGTGGGCCCGGCGGATCAGCCAGCGGGTGGCGCGGGTCAGGGCGGGGGCGAGCGCGGCATCCGGTGCGCCGCGGCGCAGGGCGGCGGTGAGCGCGGCGGCGACCCCCGCGACGCCGTGCCCCATGCCGGTGTTGATCCGGCCGTGGCACCAGGCCAGGTGCGGGTGGTGCGCGTACTGCCCGGTGCGCAGCCGGGGCAGCTCCTTGTCGTCGCACAGCAGCGCGAGGTGCGCGGCGAGCGGGCCCAGGCGTTCGGTCTCCGCCCCGGTCGCGCTCAGGGCGAGCAGCGTGCCGGCGGGGCCGGAGATCAGGTCGTAGTCGGGGAAGGCGACGTCATGCGTGCGGTAGTGGGGGAGGCGGTCGCCCAGGTGGGCGCCGAGCCGGTCGGCCACCGGGCCCAGCGCCGGGTGGAAGCGGGCGCCCAGGCGCAGTCCGACCAGGGTCCCGGCCAGGCCGCCGTCGTGCAGCCCGGGATGGGCCGGGCCGCGTCCGGCCGTGCGCGCCCAGGCGGCCACCGCGGCCGCCGCGGCGGGGGCGCCGTCCCCGGTCAGTTCCGCCAGGACGGGAATCCCGGGGTCGCCGGGGTGTCCGCCGGGCCCGGGCGCCGCGGCCCACTGCTCCAGGTACCGCACGGCGAGTGCCCGCGCGGCGCCGCCGGGGACGGCGGCCGAGCTGGTTCTCCGCGCCATCGGACGGGCTCCTGGGTCGGTCGTCGGGGCGGAGCCGCCCGGCGGGCGGGCGGCTCCTGGGATCGGGTCAGGCACAGATGACGACCGTGGCGCACACGATGATCGTGCACAGGCCGCTGCAGCCGGCCGTCGACGCGGACGCCGAGGGCAGGTCGCTGTCGCTGATCCGCTCGTCGAGGTCGCTGATCAGGGCGTCGAGTTCGGTGAGTTCGGTGTGGGTCATGGGACTTTCCCTTCTCTCTCATCGGGTGTGGGCCGCCCCGGCGGGCCGCCTGGCGGGCGGGCCGGGGACGTCTGAGGGTTCGTCGCAGGCCAGCGCGTTCGCGGCGGCGACGGCGAGCCGACCGGGGCGCTGGTCGTGCGGGAGCCGGAGGAGCAGTTGCGCCGCCACCGCCGCGCCGCCGTGCACCGGGTCGCGCAGCGGCAGTTCCCCGGGGGCCGGCAGCATCTCCTCCACCAGCAGCGCGCCGCCCGCCTGCCGGGCGCACAGCCGCTCGACGAGGTGCACGGCGGTCAGCGACAGGAAGTCCACCGGTACCGGCTTGCCGCCGGGGGCCGTGCGCACGAACGCGTGCCGGGGCAGCCGTTCGGCGCGCCGCAGCAGGGCGAGGGTGCGGACCTTGGCGAGCGGATCGTCGCCCGGCTGCCACAGCCGGGCCCGGTCGAGCCGCCAGGTCGCCGGGGCCAGTACGAGGTCGCCGCCCGCGGTCAGCCGGGGCAGCCGGTCCCGCTCGGGCAGCGCGGCGTCCAGCGAGTCCAGGCGGACCAGATAGGAGACGGCGGGGTGGCCTGCGGCCAGCAGCAGCCGGACCAGGGCGTCGTAGGGTGGGGCGGGGGAGCGGGTGGCGTGGTAGACGGGGACGATGCGCCGGCCGTCCGCCTCGGCGACGATCCGCCCCCGGCAGTGGCGCAGGCTGATCCGGTCCAGCGGCAGGTAGCGGCCGTGCCCGCCCGCGGACCCGTAGTACGGCGTGGGGTCCGGGTCGCCGGTCCACCAGCGGGTGGCCACCGGACGGCGCACGGCGTTGGCGGACCGCTCGTCGAGCGGCGGCACCAGCAGGTCGACGAACCGGACGCCGGAGCGCCGTTCGACGGCGGCGAGGAACTCGCGGTAGGCGTCGCCGTTGCCGTAGCCGCCGTACAGCGCGCGCAGTCCGCCGGCGAACCGGGCGTCGAGCACCCCGGCGGCCGAGGCGGTCTCCAGGACGGCCGCCGGTCCGCGGCCGCCGGCCGGGCCGAGCGGGCGCAGCAGGCAGTCGACCGGCCAGGACGGCAGGGCGTCCCGGTGCCGGGGCGCGCCCAGCGCGTCCAGCAGGTCGTGGTCCACGTCGACGTGCGCCGCGCCGGTGCGCGCGGCCGTGTCCAGGTGGTCCAGGAGGCGGGCGTAGGGGCTGCCCGGGTGGTGGGCGGGCGTCCAGCCCGCGTAGTGCCGGGCGGCCGGGGCCGGGGCGGCGGCGGGCAGCCGCTCCGCGAGGAACTCGGCGACGGGACGGGGCTGTTCGGTGATCCCGGCGAACTCGGGGCGTTCGTGCACCGGGAGCGGGGCGGGCCGGTCGGCCTCGCGCAGGGCGGCGATCCGGGCGGCGATCCGCAGGCCGCGCAGCACCCGCGCGGCCGCCTGCTCCGGCACCCGGGCGCCGGGGCCGGGCCGCCGGTAGGAGTCCAGGAACCAGCCGCCGGACCCGGCCCCCGGCGGCAGCCCCGGCAGCGCGTCCACGCCGGTGACGGCGTCGGCCGGGACCCAGCCGGCGCTGTACTGCCGGGGCGTCCGGCAGACCTGCACCACGCCCAGGGAGCACAGGTGCTGGAGGAAGCCGCGCAGCACGCCGGGCGCGGCCACCGGCGGCCCGGCGGGCGGCGCCAGCACGGCCGCGAGTGCGTCCTCCAGCTCGCCCAGGGGACGCGGGCCGTCGGCGAGCAGGGCCAGGACGCCCTCCAGGGCGGGGGTGCGGCGCAGCACGATCTGCCGCAGCCGCCCGGGTTCGCGCGGATCGACGACGTAACAGCGCACCTGGACCGGGGCGTTTCCGGGCGCGGGGGCGGCGGCCGGTTCGGTGAAGTGCAGGGGCGCGGGCGCCACCGGCGTCCGCGCGTCGGCGGTGCGCAGGTCCGGCGCCGCGGCTCCCGCCCTGACCAGGTGGATGTTCTCCACGGCGACGGCCGCGACCGCGCCGAGCGTGGCGCCGCGCGCGAGGAGCTGCGCCGGGCCGCCGGGCACCGGGGCCACCGGGAGCATGGCGACCTGGCCGGCCCAGCCGCGCGGTGTGGTCTTCACCGCCGCCCGGCCCAGCACCCGCCACAGGTAGGCGGACCGCTTGCGCAACTGCTTGCCCGACCAGGACCCGCCCGCGGCCAGCCGCCCCTCGACGTCCTCGGTGAGGCCCGGTGCCGCGCTGTCCAGGAACGCCCCCAGGAAGGGGCTGGCGCAGGCGGTCCGCCAGGCCCGCGCGGCGATGCGTTCCTGCTCGGCCGCGACCGCCTCCGCCAGGCCGGCCAGGGTCCGCGCGGCGGCGTCGGCCTCGCGGGTGAGGTCGCGGGCGCGGGCCGCGAGGGCGGCGGACACGGCGGGCGAGCGCTCCAGCAGGCGGTGGTCGGCCGCGCGCGGCGCCGCCCCGGAGTGCAGCCGCCGCCGCAGCGCGAGCACGGCGCCGCGGTCGGCGGCCGGCAGCGCGGGGTGCGGTACGACCTCGGCGCCCAGCCGGTCGCCCAGTTCGCGGGCGAGCGCCGCGAGCCGGTCCGTGGTGTCGGCGTGCCGGACGACGTCCGCGAACAGGCCGGGCGAGGCGGCCGCCGTCCAGGCCGCGCAGGGCATCCCGGCGACCCGCAGCAGCGCCGTGCCGCCGAGCCTGCGCTCGCCCGCCGGAGCGGGCACGCCGGCCGCTTGGTGACCCATGGTCAGCCCCTCTCCTCGTGACCGTCACCGGCCAGGGCCTCCGTGAGCAGGCACTGCCGGGCCGTGGAGAGCCGGCCCCGGTTCCAGTGGAAGATCACGTGGTGGGCGGCGGCCCGGCGGGCGCCGACCGTGGCCGCGCCGGAGGCGAAGTAGCGGGTGCGCCAGCGCTCCGCCGCCCGCTGCACCGCCGCCGCGCGCGGGCCGACCACCTCCCGCCAGCTCCCGGGCAGGGCCGCCAGGCGGGCCTCGCGGCTCTGGTGCCAGTAGGCGAGGATCCCGTCGGCGGCGTGCCGCCGCGCCTCGTCGCGCAGGCCGCCCGGCAGCCGGCGCCCGGTCTCCTCCCGTACGACCTGCCAGACCCCGCGGTGCTCCCAGCCCACGATGCCCAGACCGTCGAAGACGGCGGCCAGCAGCGCCAGCGACACCCGCCAGTCCGCGGGCGCCGGCTCGCCGCCGGCCCCGGTGTGCAGGTCCAGCCAGGCCAGGGAGTCGACGGTGAACAGCGCGTGCACATGGGCCATGGAACGGGGGCCGCCGAAGAGATAGGTCTCCGGTTCGTACACCTCGGCGACGGGCGGCGCCCAGGAGCAGTCCACGCCCGGCGGGGTCATCCGACGGCGCAGCGCGGTCCGCAGCTCCCGCGCCCGGGACGGCTCGGCGGCCTGGAACCGCAGCCGCAGCCCGGGCGGCTTGTGCATGAAGAAGAACTCACGGGCCAGCCCGGCGCCGAGCAACTCCCGCGCGGCGGCGGCCACATCCCCGTACGGGTACGTCCGGCCGGCCCCCAGCGGCACATTGAGCTGCACCCAGCCCGCGTCGGGCGTGTGCTCGCGCAGCGCCTGGAGTCCCGCCGTCAGGAACGCCCTGCGGGCCGCCGCGTAACCGGGGCCGTCCGCCGTCAGGGGGACCGCGGCCTGCGGCTCGGCGCGTGCGTCGTCCAGACAGTCCGCCAGCAGACGCTCGACCTGTAACATGCGGCCTCCTCGCAAGCGGTGGAAATCCACCGTTGTGATGTCCGGGCCGTACGCACACCAAAGCGCGAAAAGAATTCGTCATATCATCAACAGGAGTACGCGGGCGTATTCCGTTCTTTGCCACTTTCCCAGAGGTGCGCCGCAGACCCACCGGAGCCGCCCGCCGACACCCCGCCCTCGCCGTCCCGCGCCCCGCGACGCTCCGGCCCCCGCCGCCCCCGGCCGGTGACGCCCCGGCCCCTGGCGGCCCGCGCCCGGCGACGTCCCGGCCCCTGGAGTCCCCCGACCGGCGCAGACGCGACAGGGTGGCCGGATCCGCCGCCGGGGCCGCAGACATGAGCCGCGGCCAGGACGGCCGGGCCGTCCGGCAGAACGCCCCTGACCGGCCACGATCGCGTACGGACGCGACCACGCCCGCCCGTCGGGACGGCTGCGCCGGGCCACCCGGACGGCGCTGCGCCGGACCGGCGGCGCCCGCGCGGGGACCCTACGGTGGTGCCATGGCAGGGAGCGACGGCGGACGGCGCGCGGCACGCGCCCGGAGCGGCCGGTTCGACGCCTCGGCGTCGGCCGTGCTGTTCGTGCTGTCCGTGGTGGCCGCCTCCGTCGTCCCGCACGAGCACGAGTTCATCCTGCGCTGGCCCGCCGTCGTGCTCGCCGCGATCGGCTGCTTCGCGCTGCTGTGGCGCCGTCAGCACCCGTTCGCCGCCCTGGCGGTCGCCGTCGGCTGCGGGGTGGCCTTCCAGGTGCTCGGAGTGCGCGAGAGCCCACTGGTGACCAGCCCGGTCATCGTCTCCGTCTACGGGGTGGCCACCGGGACCAACCGGCGCACCGCCCTGACCGCGGCCTCGATCTCGGCCGCCGTCCTCGTCGGGACGGCCATGGTCTCCGACCCCGGCTCCTGGTTCTCCCCGGACAACGCGGCCATGCTGGCGTGGACGGCGCTGCCCGCCGCGGTCGGGGACGGGGTGCGCTCGCGCCGGGCGTACGTGGCGGCCGTCGAGGAACGGGCCGAGCACGCCGAACGCACCCGGGAGCAGGAGGCCCGCCAGCGGGTGGCCGCCGAACGCGTGCGGATCGCCCGGGAACTGCACGACGTGGTCGCCCACCACATCGCCCTGATCAACGCTCAGGCCGGAGTCGCCGTCCACCTGGTGGAGCAGCGGCCGGAGCAGATCCTGGCCGCGCTCAAGGACATCCGGGAGACCAGCCGGTCCGCGCTGGACGAACTGCGCATGACCGTCAGCCTGTTGCGGCAGTCCGACGACCCCGAGGCACCGCGCGACCCGATCCCGGGCCTGGCGCAGGTACCGGCCCTGCTCACCTCGTTCGAACGGGCCGGACTCGTCGTACGGCACACCCTGCGCGGCGCCTGCGCACCACTGCCGCCCGCGGTCGACCTGGCCGCGTACCGGATCGTGCAGGAGGCCCTGACCAACGTGCGCAAGCACGCCGGGGCGGACCACGCCCGGCTGTGCCTGCACTACCGCCCGCAGTGGCTGACGATCAGGGTCGAGGACGACGGCCACGCGCACCCCGGACCGCACGAGCACCAGCCGGGGACCGGCCACGGACTGATCGGGATGCGGGAACGGGCGGCCAGCGTCGGCGGCCGGCTGCGCGCGCGACCGCGCCCCGAGGGCGGCTTCACCGTCACCGTGGACCTGCCGCTGCGCCCCGGCGCGGCGGCCGAGGGCCCGCCGCCGGACACCCAGCCGAGGAGGGACGGGCATGACCGTCCGAGTGCTGCTCGCCGATGACCAGGCCCTGCTGCGGGGCACCTTCAAGATGCTGTTCGACTCCACCGACGGCATCGAGACCGTGGGCGAGGCGTCCGACGGCCGCGAGGCGGTGGAACTGGCCCGGCAGCTGCGCCCGGACGTGATCCTGATGGACATCCGGATGCCCGAGATGGACGGCCTCGCCGCCACCCGGCTGATCGGCGAGGACCCGGACCTGGCGGACGTCAAGGTGCTCATCCTGACCACGTTCGAGGAGGACGAGTACGTCGCCGAGGCGCTGCGCGCCGGGGCCGGCGGATTCCTCGGCAAGGGGGCGCGGCCCCAGGAGCTGCTGGACGCCGTGCGCACCGTGGCCGCCGGGGAGGCGCTGCTGTCCCCGCAGGCCACCCGGGCGCTGATCACCCGGTTCCTCGCCCAGCCCGAGCCGTGCCCTACGGTCGTGCACGAGCGGCTGGCCTGCCTGACCCCGCGGGAACGGGACGTGATGCGGCTCGTCGCGCTCGGGCTGTCGAACGATGAGATCGCCGAACGCCTGTTCGTCAGCCCGCTGACCGCCAAGACCCACGTCAACCGCGCGATGGCCAAGCTCGGCGCCCGCGACCGGGCCCAGCTCGTGGTCGTCGCCTACCACTGCGGCCTGGTCAGCGCGGCGGCCGAACCCGGCACGGACGGCCCCACGGTGTCGGGGGTGGGCGGCGGCACGGCACCCTAGGCGGCGCGGCACCGCGGGTGGCACGGCGCCCCAGTACGTACGCGGGCCCTGTCGTACGCACGTCGGCCCTCTCGTCTCGTACGCCAGTCCTGTCGTCTCGTACGCCGGCCCTGTCGTACGTCGCGGCCGTAGACGGGGCGGGCGGGTACTGCGGGCGCAGTACCCGGGAATCGCTGCACGGGGAGGACGCGCGAGGGGTGGCCGGTGGGCCAAGCTGGTTCACGGTCGGAGCCTTCCGCCGAGTACGGCGGCACCGCCCCGCACCGGGCCCGTACCACGGTCACCGGTGACGCGGCGCGAACCCCCAGCGCACCCAGCGCGGCCGGAACCCGCTCGCTCCGGGTGGTGGCTCCCGCACAGAAAGGACACCGCCATGTCCGCTTCGCTCCAGGAATGCCGCACGGTCCGCGACCTGCTCGCCGGACACGCCCTGAACGTCCTCGCCCCCGAGGAGGCCGACGCGGTCACCGCGCACCTGGCCGGCTGCACCCAGTGCCGCGACGAACACGACTGCCTCGCCGCCGTCGCCGGGCACCTGGCCGCGCTGCGCGCCCAGCGCCCCCGCACCCCGCGCCAGCGGCGCCGCTCCGGCCGCGCGGCCGCGGGCCCCTCGCTCACCCTGTCCCAGTGGGTGAACAGCCTCGCCTACGTCCGATGAGCGCCCCGGCCGGGGCACCCGGCAGCGGGGGCACACCAGCCGCCCCCGCTGTCCGGCCGTACGGGACCGGCTGCGTGGCGAGGACGACCAGGCGGACAAGCACGAGGGGTCAGGCAGGCAGGACGTACGAGTCGGACGAGGCGGTGAGCGGCCGGTTCCCGGGGCCGCGGGCCGGTTCCCGGGCGGGTCGTACGGGCCGCCCGGCGCCGTGTAGGCTGGCCGGACGCGGTGCCCGGTCGGGCGCCGCACGGCGGTGGGGCCCGCCGTAACCAACCGCGGCGACGGTGCCGCCAACGGTCCCTGCTTGCGACACGAGTGTGCCCGTGAGGTATGTGCGCCGGGCACGGTGCGAGTAGGAGAAGCCTGTATGGGAGAGGCACGGTCCCCGGTGGTCAACGAACCTACGGACCCCGATGTCGATCTTCACGTACCCGCGCAGCGGCGCGAGCTGCGACAGGGGCAGTGGCCGGTCATCGCGGCGGTCTCGGCCGGCGGCGCCATCGGTGCCGCGGCGCGCTACGGCGCGGGCCTGATCTGGCCGACCGCACCCGGCGCCTTCCCGCTGACGACCTTCCTGGTGAACGTGATCGGCTGCGCCGTCATGGGCGTCTTCATGGTCGTCATCACCGAGGTGTGGGCGGCCCACCGGCTGGTGCGGCCCTTCTTCGGCACCGGCGTGCTGGGCGGCTTCACCACGTTCTCCACCTATGCCGTGGACTTCCAGAAGCTGGTCGAGGACCGGCACGCCGGCACCGGGCTCGCCTATCTGGCCGGCACCATGCTCGCGGCGCTGGCCGCGGTGTGGACGGCGGCCACCCTCACCCGGCGCGCGGTCGCGTGGAGGCAGGCATGACCCGGCTGACCGGCACCGCCCTGCGCCTGACCGTCTTCCTCGGCGAGAACGACACCTGGCAGCACAAGCCGGTCTACTCGGAGATCGTGCACCGGGCGCACGCCGCCGGCCTCGCGGGGGCCAGCGTCTTCCGTGGCGTCGAGGGCTTCGGCGCGTCCTCGCTGATCCACACCTCCCGGCTGCTGTCGCTGAGCGAGGACCTGCCGGTGACGATCGTCATCATCGACACCGAGGAGCGGGTCCGCGCGTTCCTGCCCCAGCTCGACGAACTGGTCGGCCAGGGCCTGGCCGTCCTCGACGAGTGCGAGGTCGTGCGGTACACCGCACGCGACACCGAGGAGAGCGAGTGAACTGGCTGCTGGTCGTGGTGGGCGCGATGGCCGGGGCCCCGCTGCGCTACCTGACCGACCGCACCGTGCAGTCCCGGCACGACACCGTGTTCCCGTGGGGCACCTTCACGGTGAACGTGGCCGGCTGCCTCACGCTCGGCGTGATCACCGGCGCGGTCGCGGCGGGCGGTGCTTCCTCCCATGTGCAGCTCCTGCTGGGCACTGGGCTGTGCGGGGCGCTGACCACGTACTCCACGCTGTCGTTCGAGACCCTGCGGCTGGCCGAGGAGGGCGCGGGCTACTTCGCCGCGGCCAACGCGGTCGCCAGCATCGTCGCCGGTCTGGGCGCGGTCTTCACGGGCGCCGCGCTCGCCCAGTCCGTCTGGGGCTGAGCGCCACCGCCCGGCCTCCGGGCGCCCACCCGAGGAGAGTGCTCCGATGACCCCACACGAGATCACGGCGGTCCGGCTCACGGTCCACCTCTCCTCGGGCGCCATGTGGCACCACCGGCCCGCCTACGCCGAGATCGTGCACCGCGCCCACCGGCAGGGCCTGGCCGGCGCGACCGTGCTGCACGGCTTCGAGGGCTACGGCACCCATCTCAAGATCCACCACGACCGCCCGGCCCGGCTGCGCAGCCACAGCCCCTGCGCGGTCGTCGTCGTGGACGGCGAAGCGGCCGTACGGGCCTTCGTGGACTCCCTCGCGGACATCCTGTCCGTGAACGGCGTCGCGGTCCTCGACCGGGTACGGGTCCACCCGCTCCCCGGACGGAGCGGCGGAGGCTGAGTACCGTCTCGCCGCGGGCAGCGGCGGGCCGGGTCAGGCGCCGTCGAGGTGGCGGACGGCCAGTGCGGTGACCCGGGCGGCCAGGCCGGCCAGGGAAGGGTCCTGCCGCGCGGCCGCGTGTGCCAGCCGATCGGCGTCGGCCGCCCAGGCGCCGGTGGCGCGGTCCTCCCGCCCGATGCGGGCGAACCCGCGGTCCAGCAGCCCGCGGGCCTCGGCGTCCCGCCCGCGCGCCACCGCCTTGACGGCTCCGACGGCGTTGGCCAGCGCGCTGGCCGGACGGGACCACTCGTCCTCGCCGGCCCGCGCCGCCGGGTCGTCGAGGCCGTAGCGCGCGTCGTCGGCGACCGACTCGCCGCGGACGTCCAGGTCGAGCCGCCAGAACAGCGGCACCCCGGCCAAGCGCAGGAACAGCAGACGGCGCCGGTCGCACCGGTGCAGGTCCGGGTCCGCGCGGACGCTCTCGACCGCCCGTACCCGTTCCAGCGCCGCCACGGCGTCCGGCAGGCAGGCCGGGAACCGCGCGTCCGGCACCACCCACACGACGTCGATGTCGCTGAAGGCGTCGGCGGTCCCGGCCGCCAGCGAACCGGCCGGCCGCGCCCACGAGCCCGGACAGCACTCCTCCAACGCGGCACGCACCCCCGCGGCCAGCGCCGCGCGGCCGGCCACCGGCACCGGGGCGTGCGCCGCCGCCGGTTCGACGAGCCGGGCGAGCTTCGCCAGCGCCATGCGCGTACCCGTCTCGTTGTCGGCGGCGGGCACGGCGTCCGGGATCCCCTCGTGCACGATCAGCACATCGGTCCCGCCGCCCGCGTCGGCGAGCGTCGTCGTCACCGTCATGGTGCCGCGCAGCGCGGGATCGTCCGTCTCGAACGCGAGCACCTCCACCACCCGCTCGTCCGCCACCAGCTCCGTGAAGCGGCCGGCGTAGGTGTCGGTGCGCGCGCCCGACTTCCCGGTGCCGGCCGCGGTGTCGCGGTGGAGCGAGACGCGGAACCCGCCGCCCACGCGGGCATCGAACTCGTGCACGTGCCCGCGCATCCCGGCCGGTACCCGCCAGGCCGCGATCGCGTCGGCGTCCACCAGCGCCCGGTAGACCGCCGGCCGCGGGGCGCGCACGTGCCAGGAGACCCGGGTCGTGTACATGGCCTCAACGTAGCCCCTGTCCGCCGGGCACCGGGGGCGATCGCGGCCGGACGGCACGGACACGGGCCGCGGCGCGCACGCGGCGCGGCGCGGCCCGCGACGGTGCCGGCGCCGACGATGGAGGGCGCCTTGTCATGGGCGCCGACGGCGACGACGGCCGGCGGAACGGAGACAACCGGTGTAACGGACGCAAGGGCGGTGTGCCGGTCGTGGCCGGGGCGGCGATCGCGGTCAGCGACGGTTCCACGGGCTCGGGCCGGCCGTGTGCCGCTCCGCCTCGCGCAGCAGCCGGTGTCCGCCGGCGAGGACCGGGATCGCGGCCAGGAAGGTGGCCGCGCCCAGGTGGAACCAGGCAGAAGGGGACGCTGAGGTCGGTGGCGTCGGCCGGCTCTCCGGCCACGAAGGACGCCAGGCCGCCGCCGATGAAGCGCGGGAAGCCGTAGGCCGATGAAGCGCGGGAAGCCGTAGGCGGAGGCGGCCACCGGGCGCTCGACCGGCGAGACCAGCATGACGGCCTGCGTGGTGAGGGTGTTGTTGATGCCGATGAAGGCGCCGCTGACGATCACGGCCACGATCATCACGGTGGGGCTGCCCACCCCGGCGGCGATGACCGCGGCGAGGTGTTTCGTGCGGCTCGGGGTGGGCCGCGGTGCGTCAGGGGTGGTCGCTGTGGCGGTTCTCGATGGCGCGGGCCAGGGCGGGCAGGGCGATCCGCACCGCCTCCTGCTCGGGTCCGGCCATCTCCTCGACCAGCTCTTCCAGGGCCCGCGCGCGCTCGGCGCGGCGCTGCCCGAAGACCGTCAGCCCGGTGTCGGTGATCTCCACCAGCACCCCCCGGCCGTCGCTCGCGTCCGCGACGCGGCGGACCAGACCGGCGCGCTCCATGCGGGTGACCAGCTGGGTCATGTTCGGCTGGGACACGCGTTCGGCGCGGGCCAGGTCCGTCAGCCGGTACGGGCCGTCGCGGCCCAGCCTGCCGAGCGCGGAGGAGGCCGCCGGGCTCAGGCCGCCGGTACGGGCGCTTCGGCGGACGTAGCGGACCATCTGCTCCACGGCGACGATCAGGCCCTCGGCCGACGCCCCGCCCTCTTCCATGACCCGCTCATGCATAAGCTCATGATGTAGATACGTGTATGGGGAAGCAAGTTTCGGCGGCGGGCCGGGAGGCCACCCCGCCGCCCGGCGCGCGGCGGTGGGGCGCTACCGTCCCGCAGTGGACCTGTGCCGACTCGTCCCCCGGTGGGCCGAAGGAGAACAATGCGCGTGATCGCCGCCGCGGTGACCGATCCGGCGGGCGGGAGCCTGGCCGAGCCCACCGTGGGCCGACTGCTGTCGACCTGGCAGCTCGACCTGCCCGCGCTCGTGCTGGTGGCCCTGCTGGGCGGGCTCTACGGCTGGGGTGTCCTGCGGCTGCGCCGGCGGGGGCGGCCCTGGCCGGTGGCCCGCCTCGCCGCGTTCGTGCTGCTCGGTCTCGGCACGCTGGTGGTGGCCACGATGTCGGCTCTCGCCGTCTACGACCACGTCCTGTTCTGGCCGGCCGCCGTGCAGAACGTCCTGCTCGATCTGCTCGCCCCGCTCGGCCTGGCCCTCGGTGACCCGCTGCGGCTCGCCGTCGAGGCGCTGCCCGAGGAGCGGGGAGCCCGGCTGCGGCGGGCCGTCACCGGGCGGGTCGTGCGCGTGCTGACCTTTCCGCTGGTCAGCACCGCGCTGGTGCTCACCACCGAACTGGTCGTCTACTTCACGCCGTACTTCGCCACCGCCCTGCGGATCGGCTGGCTGCACCAGCTGATGTACCTGCACCTGCTGGCGGCCGGATGCCTGTTCGTCGTGCCGGTGCTCACGCACGAGGAGACGCTGCCCTCGTGGTGCACGCATCCGGTGCGCGCCGCGCTGGTGTTCCTGGACGGCCTCGTCGACGCCGTGCCGGGGGTCGTCGTGATGACGCACGGCACGCTGATCGCGGGCGCCTGGTACCTGCGCCACGCTCCCGCCTGGGACACCGACGTCCACCACGACCAGCAGATCGGCGGCGGCGCCATGCTCAGCATCGCCGAACTGGTCGCGCTGCCCTTCCTGCTGGCCATCCTGGTGCAGTGGGCCCGCGCCGAACGGGTCCAGAGCGCCGCCCTCGACCGCCGCCTCGACCGCGAACTGGTCCGCGCCACGGCCCCGGCCGGCGACCCCACCGGCACCCCCGGCACCTCCGGCCCGGCCGCCCGGGCCGCCGAGCGCGTACGCCCCTGGTGGGAGACCGAACAGAACGACGTGGCCGCGAGAATCCGCCGCCAACGCGACGACGACTGACCGACACGGCCGGGGCCTGACGCCGGGGCCGGACCACGGGGGCTTCGGCCTCTCGGGCCGAGCGTGGAGGCTTGGGTTTCGGCTTTTCCGGTCCGAGCGTGGAGGCTTGGGTTTCGGCTTTTCCGGCCCGAGCGTGGAGGCTTGGGCTTCGGCCCCTCGGGCCCGAGCACGAAAGCTTGGGCTTCGGCCTCTCGGGCCCGAGCGTGGAGGCTCCGGCTGCTCGCAACCTCCTGAGCGCGTATCCCGCCTCCTGGGCTCGGGTACGTGAATTCCGGCCACTCCGGCCCGGGCGCTCGCCTCCGGACTTCGGGTACAGGGCTCCGAACTCTCGGGTTCGGGGGTTCGGGCGTATGCGTTCCGGGCTTCTGGGCCCGGACGCGTGGGTTCCTGACTCTCCGGCCTGCCCACAGTCGCCCCGACCACGGCCTCCACCCGTGCCCGCCCGCCCACCGACCACCGCCGCCTCCACCCCCTTCATCACCCGATCGGCTCAGCACCCCCACTCCCACCAGAACCCCCGCGCAGCCGAAGGCCACCCCCAGTGCCCCGCACCCGCCCCGGGGCCGACCGGGGCGCGGGCCGACGGACCGGGCGTGCCCAGGGGCACCGACCCCGCCGCCCGCCCCGTGCCACGCCGTGCGCGGGAAATGGCGTCCTTGCACACTGCAAGAGCGGGTACTCGCGGGAGCGGCGGCGGCCGGGCCCGCCGGCCACGCGCGGCCCGTGCGAGGGCAGGGCCGCGACCGGACGCCCCGCTCGTCCCGGAAGGCGGTTGTCCCTGATGAGTCGCCCACCCACCTCCGACCGCCCCGCGCCGGACGTGGCCGCCCTGGCGGCGGCGCTGCGCGAGAGTGTGGACGCGGAGGTCCGGTTCGACGCCGGGAGCAGAGGCGCGTACGTCACGGACGGCTCCAACCACCGGCAGGTGCCCCTCGGCGTGGTCGTCCCGCGCAGCGTCGAGGCGGGCGCCGACGCGGTCGCGGTGTGCGCCCGGTTCGGCGCGCCGGTGCTCTCCCACGGCGGCGGCACCAGCCTCGTCGCCTCCTACGGCGGCTCCCTCTCCGGCGAGCACGGCGACGGCCGGTCCCGGGCGAACTGCGGTGAGCAGCCCGAACGCCTGGCCGTCCGGTCCGCGGGCCCCTCCCGCACGGCCCGGTGGACGGCCACCGCGGCCGCCGTGGGCGCCGCCGCTCTGACGGCCGCGGCCGCCGCGACGGCCGGCCGGAAAGCCCGCGACGTCCTGCGCCGCCCCTGACCGCGCCCGGCGAAGCCCGACGAACGCACCCTCCGGAAAGGTCCTCGAACATGTCGACGAAGGTCTCCGACCACATCCTCGAGCGTCTGCGCGACTGGGAGGTGGAGTACGTCTTCGCCTACCCCGGCGACGGCATCAACGGGCTGCTCGCCGCCTGGGGCCGGGCCGACGACAACCCCCGGTTCATCCAGGCCCGGCACGAGGAGATGGCCGCCTTCGAGGCGGTCGGCTACGCCAAGTTCTCCGGCAAGGTCGGTGTGTGCGCCGCCACCTCGGGACCCGGCGCCATCCACCTCCTCAACGGCCTGTACGACGCCAAACTGGACCACGTCCCGGTCGTCGCCGTCGTCGGGCAGACCAACCGCAGCGCCATGGGCGGCTCCTACCAGCAGGAGGTCGACCTGCTGAGCCTGTACAAGGACGTCGCCTCCGACTTCTGCGAGATGGTCACCGTCCCCGAGCAGCTGCCCAACGTGCTGGACCGGGCGATGCGCACCGCCATGGCCCGCCGCTCGGTGTGCGCCGTCATCGTCCCCGCCGACGTGCAGGAACTCGACTACTCGCCGCCCGGGCACGCCTTCAAGATGGTCCCCTCCAGCCTCGGCATGCCGCACTACGCGCCGGTGCCCGCCGCCGACGACCTCACCCGCGCCGCCGAGGTGCTCAACGCGGGCGAGAAGGTCGCCATCCTCGTCGGGCAGGGCGCGCGCGGCGCCCGTACCGAGGTCATGGCGGTGGCCGACCGGCTCGGTGCCGGCGTCGCCAAGGCCCTGCTCGGCAAGGACGTCCTCGACGACGACCTGCCCTACGTCACCGGCTCCATCGGCCTGCTCGGCACCCGCCCTTCGTACGAGATGATGGAGAACTGCGACACCCTCCTCGTCATCGGATCGTCCTTCCCCTACACCCAGTTCATGCCCGAGTTCGGGCAGGCGCGGGCCGTGCAGATCGACATCGACCCGCACATGGTGGGCCTGCGCTACCCGTTCGAGGTGAACCTCGTCGGCGACGCCCGCGAGACGCTGGACCGGCTGCTGCCGCTGCTCAAGGGCCACAAGGGCAAGAGCTGGCGCAAGCAGATCGAGAAGGACGTCGCCCGCTGGTGGGAGGTGATGCGGCGGCGCGCCGCCGTCGACGCCGACCCGATCAACCCCGAGTACGTCGCGCACGCCCTGAGCGACCTGCTGCCGGAGAACGTCATCCTCGCCGCCGACTCCGGCTCGGCCGCCAACTGGTACGCCCGCCACCTCAGGCTGCGCGGCGCGATGCGCGGTTCGCTCTCCGGCACGCTCGCCACCATGGGGCCCGGCGTGCCGTACGTCATCGGCGCCAAGTTCGCGCACGGCGACCGGCCGGCTATCGCGCTGGTCGGCGACGGCGCCATGCAGATGAACGGCATGGCCGAGCTGATCACCATTCAGAAGTACTGGCAGGAGTGGGCGGACCCGCGGCTGATCGTGGCCGTCCTCAACAACCAGGACCTCAATCAGGTCACCTGGGAGATGCGCGCCATGTCCGGCGCCCCGCAGTTCCTGCCCTCCCAGTCGATCCCCGACGTCGCCTACGCCGACTTCGCCCGCTCCCTGGGCCTCAACGGCATCCGCGTCGAGAAGCCCGGCGACGTGCAGAGCGCCTGGGAGGCCGCGCTGCACAGCGACCGGCCCTGTGTGCTGGACTTCGTCACCGACCCGGCCGTCCCGCCGATCCCGCCGCACGCCGGCCTGGACCAGATCGAGGCCGCCGCGACCTCGATCCTCAAGGGCGACAGCGACCGGGCCGCCATGGTCAAGCAGGGCTTCAAGGCCAAGGTGCAGGAGTTCCTGCCCGGCGGCCGGCACCGCGAGGACCGGCCGGGGACGGAGGACCGCCGGTGAGCGAGCGCCGGTACGGGGCGGGGGAGGGCACCGCGGTGCCCGCCCTCACCACCGCGGTGCCCGCCCCCACCCCGCGGCCCCGGCCGGCGCACGGCAGGGCCCCGGGGACATGAGCGCCCCCTCCTTCCCCCCGCACGCCCTGCACGACTACGCGCTGCTCGCCGACGGCGAACGCGGCGCGCTGATCGGACCGGACCGCGCGATCGACTGGCTGTGCGCCCCCACCTGGCACGACGACCCTGGACCCACTCCCGGCTCACCTGCGTCGCCGCACTGCGCGCCCTGGCCGCGGCCGCCCCGCGCGTGCCGCACGCCGACACCTGCCGCCGGCTCGCCGACACCGTGCTCGCCCACACCGCGGCGACCGCCGTGCACACCGACGGCCACTGGCAGCGCACCCCCGACGACCCCCAGGTGGACGCCGCCCTGCTGCTGCCCGCCCTGCGCGGCGCGCTGCCCGCCGACGACCCGCGCACCCGTGCCACCCTCACCGCCTGCCGCGAGCGGCTCGGCCAGGACCACTTCCTCTACCGCTTCCGGCACGACGACCGCCCCCTGGCCGAGGCCGAGGGCGCCTTCCTGCTGCGCGGCTCCGTGATGGCGCTGGCCGAGCACCGGCAGGGCCACGAGGTCCAGGCGCACCGCTGGTTCGAACGCGACCGCGGCGCCCGCGGGGTCTCGGGCCTTTACGCGGAGGAGTTCGACATCGCCCAGCGGCAACTGCGCGGCAACCTCCCGCGGGCCTTCGTGCACGCCCCACTCCTGGAGACCGCCGCCCGCCTCGCCGAAGACCCCGAGCCGCCGGCGCGCCCCGCCGGGTAAGGAGCCCGAGCCATGCCCCAGACCGTCGTCATCACCGGCGCCAGCGCCGGCATCGGCCGCGCCACCGCGCGCCTGTACGGCAAGCGCGGCGCCGACGTCGTCCTGCTCGCCCGCGGCCGGGCCGGACTCGACGCCGCCGCCAGGGAGATCGAGGCGCTCGGCGGCCGGGCCCTGGTCCAGGTCACCGACACCGCCGACGCCCGGCGGGTCGAAGCGGCCGCCGACGCCGCCGAAGCGGCCTTCGGACCCATCGACGTATGGATCAACTGCGCGTTCAGCAGCGTCTTCGCACCCTTCGAGGAGATCACCGCCGAGGAGTACGACCGGGTGACCCAGGTGACCTACCTGGGCTTCGTCAACGGCACCCGCAGCGCGCTGAAGCGGATGCTGCCGCGCGACCGGGGCACCGTCGTGCAGGTCGGCTCGGCCCTGGGGGAGCGGTCCATCCCGCTGCAGTCCGCGTACTGCGGCGCCAAGCACGCCGTCAACGGCTTCACCTCCTCGCTGCGCACCGAACTGCTGCACCGGGGCAGCAAGGTCCGGGTGACGGTGGCACAGCTGCCCGCCGTCAACACCCCGCAGTTCTCCTGGGTGAAGTCCAGGCTGCCCAGGCACCCGCAGCCCGTCCCGCCGATCTACCAGCCGGAGGTCGCCGCCCGGGGCGTCGCGCACGCCGCCGACCACCCCGGCCGCAAGCAGTACTACATCGGCGCCGGCACCGTGGCCACCCTCTGGGCCAACCGGCTGGCCCCCGCCCTGCTCGACCGCTACCTGGCCCGCACCGGCTTCGACTCCCAGCAGACCGGCCTGCGGCCACCGAGCGGCGAGAGCAACCTGTTCGCCCCCGTGGACGGGCCGGAGGGCGGTGACCGAGGGGCCCACGGCGTCTTCGACGTCAAGGCCCACAGCCGCTCCCCGCAGGCCGCCCTGGCCCGCCACCCCGCCGCCGTCGCCTGCGCGCTCGCCCTCGGCGGCGGCCTCGCCGTCACCGCGAGGACCGCGCTGGGCAGGCGCGGGCGCGCGGCGTGAGGAGATCCGCATGAGGAGACCCGCAAGTGCGGACCCGCCTGAGCAGACCCGGACGACCGTGACCGCCCCCGCCCGGTGCCGCCTCGACGAGGCGAGCGGCATGGCCGCCCCCAGCCGCCGCTGCCCGCGTCGGCGCGGTGCCCCGACCGGGCCCGTGCCGCGCCCCACGGGCCGGCCGCGCTCACCGGCCGGCCCGCACCGCGAGCCGCGGCGCCCGCCCGCGACCGGACGGGACGCGCTGGGAGCCACCCCGGCCGCCGCACCGGCACCCTCGTGAGGACACCGCCCCGGAAGGGGACACCATGCGACAGCGCGACCCCGGTCCCGGCCGGGACCCGGGCGACGGCGTACGACCCGCCGAGGCCGCCCTCGACCACGAGGCCGAGGAACTGAGCGCGGCCGTCCTGGCCGCCTCCCGGCTGTTCGTGGCGATCTCCGCCCGAGCCCTGGCCCGCACCGACGACTCGCTGACCCTGCCGCAACTGCGCGCCCTGGTCGTCCTGGACACCTGCGGGCCGGTCAAGCTCGTCGTGCTGGCCACCACCCTCGGCGTCAACCCGTCCACCGCGCTGCGCATGGTGGAGCGGCTCGAAGCGCTCGATCTGGTCGACCGCAGGACCAACCCGGCCAACCGGCGCGAGGTCGTGCTCAGCCTGACCGGTGCCGGGCGCGTCCTGGTCGGCCGGGTGCTCGCGCAGCGCCGCGCGGAGATCCGCCGGGTGGCGCGGCGGCTGTCCGCGCGCGAACGCGCCGTCCTCGTACCGGCCCTGCGCGCACTGGCCCGGGCGGCCGGCGAGACCGCGGTGGACACCGGCGGCGGCGCGGGCGCGGACCGCGGTGTCATGGACGACCCCCTGGACCCGGCCGCGCCACCGGAGCCGTAGCGGCGAAGCCGAGGGGGGCGACGGCACGGATGCCGTCGCCCCCCCCACAAGCCCCCCACAAACCCCCCACAAGCCCCCGGAAGCCCCCCACAAGCCCCCCACAAGCCCCCGGAAGCGGGACCGCTCACCCCGCGCCCGTCGCCCCCGTCACCGCCGCCACCGCCGGTGTCCGCAGCATCCGGCGGGCGGTGAGCAGGACGGTCCCGAGGACCACCGCCGCCGCGACCGCGACCACCGCCTGCCAGATCGCCAGGCCCTGCCGGGGCAGGAACCCGCCGGCGCGGACCATGGTGAACGGCACCGTCCCGGCCAGCGCGGTCAGCGTGCCGCCGAGGACCCCGACGGCGGTCAGCACCGCGCCCTCGATCCCGACCGCCCGCAGCACCTGCCCCGGCGTCGCACCCGCCAGCCGCTGCTGCCCGAACTCGCGCCGCCGGTAAGCGGTCGCCGCGTACAGGGAGTTGACGAGCATCACGCAGACGAAGACCACGACGATCCCGACGACGGTCAGGTTGACGGTCTCCAGGTTCTCCGCGTCCACCGACTTGACCGTTCCAAAGGCCCGGACCGCGTCGCTCTCCACCGCCTGCATGGTCAGCGTCGCCGTGGCCATGCAGGTGAACAGGGTCAGCGACATCAGGACCCCGGCCGACTCCTCGGCCCGCCGCCGCAGGTTCCGCACCGCCAGCCACCCGCTCGCGCCGCCCGCCGGCAGCCGCCCCAGCACCCCCTTGAGCAGCCGCGGCGCCAGCAGCGCACAGCCCACCGACAGCAGCATCGCCCCGTACGCGGGCAACGCCATCAGTGCCGCGTCGGTCGCCGAGCACGCGTACGTCGACAGCACCGACGCCGCCCCCGCCACCAGGGCCGCGCAGCCGAGGACCGTCCGGGACCGGCCCGCCCGGCCGCGCCGCCGCGCCGCGCGCCGCACCGCGAGGAACGCCGCGCCCGCCGCCGCGACCAGCGTGATCCCCACCCCCGACCCCAGCGCCATCGGGCCGAAGGCGTAGCCGACCGGACGGGCCACCTGGCCGCTGTCCTGGAACGCGCCGAGCAGCGCCCGCCCGCCCAGCGCCGCGGGCCCCACCGCGAGTGCCGCGCCCGCCAGCGCGACCACCACCGCCTCACCCACCACCATCCGCTTGAGCTGCGCGGGAGTCGCCCCCGAGCAGCGCAGCAGCTCCAGTTCGGCCGCCCGCTGCCGCACGCTCACGGTCAGCGCGGAGGCCACCGCGAAGAACACCAGCAGGGAGCCGTAACCGCCCACCACGCTCGCCGAGGTGGTCAGTGTCCGCGCGCTGACCTCGTCCACCCCGGGCCGGGCGGCCGTGTCGTGCAGCGAGCCGAACGCCATGATGATCGCCGCGCCGAGGAACGCGGACAGCAGCGTCGCGACGAACCGGCCGGGCCGGTGGCGGACCGACCGCCAAGCGAGGACCAGCATCGCTCACACCCCCGCAGGTACCGCGTCGGCCAGATGGGCGAGCCGCTCGGCGACCGCGTCGGCCGTCGGCGCGTGCAGCCGCCCGGCCAGCCGGCCGTCCGCCAGGAACAGCACCGAGTCGGCCCAGGAGGCGGCCACCGGGTCATGGGTGACCATCACCACCGTACGGCCGTGCACCCGCACCGCCTCCTGGAGCAGCCGCAGCACGTCCCGCGCGCTGCGTGTGTCCAGCGCCCCGGTCGGCTCGTCCGCGAAGACCACCCGCGGTTCGGCGACCAGCGCCCGGGCGATCGCGACCCGCTGGCACTGACCGCCGGACAACTGGTCCGGGCGGTGCCCGAGCCGGTCGCCGAGACCGACCGCCGTCAGCACCTGGAGCACCCGGGCCCGGTCCACCCGCCGCCCGGCCAGCCGCAGCGGCAGCACCGTGTTCTGCGCGACGGTCAGCGTCTCCAGCAGGTTGTACTGCTGGAAGACGAACCCGATCCGCTCGCGCCGAAATCGTGTCAGCGCGGCCTCGCCGCCCCCCGTCAGCTCCGCGCCGTCGACCGTCACGATGCCGCTGTCCGGCCGGTCGAGCCCGGCCGCGCACCGCAGCAGCGTCGACTTGCCGGACCCCGAGGGCCCCATGACCGCGGTGAACGTGCCGCGCTCCAGGGTGAGCGAGACCCCGTCCAGCGCCCGCACGGCGTTCTCGGCAGCGCCGTACGTCCTGCTGACCTTCACCAGCCGCAGCGCCTGGGCGGCCGGCTCCGCCCCCCGCGTACGCCGTGAGCCCGCGCGCACCATCGTCATCACCCCTCGTCCGGCACGCCCTGTGCCTCACCGACGAAGCTACGCAGCGCCCGGGCCCGACACACGGGGCGCAGCACCCGTCCGTCCGGGTGTACCCGGCGACACCCCCGGACGGATCACCCCAGCGCGCCGACCCCGCCCCGCGCCCGCTGGAATGGACGGGTGACCGCGCCCCCGGACGACTGCCTCGCCCGCAACGAGTGGCTCTGCGGCGCGTATCTGAGCACCCGCCGCCAGGTGCTGGCCGACGCGGTGCTCCAGCACCTGGAACTGACCGCCGTGTCGGTGCTGATCGGGCTCGCCGTCGCCGTCCCGCTGGCCGTGCTCGCCCGCCGCTGGACCTGGGCGGCCGGCCCGGTCCTTGCCCTCACCACCGTCCTCTACACGATCCCCTCGCTGGCCATGTTCTCCCTGCTGCTGCCGCTGTACGGGCTCTCGGCGACCCTGGTCGTCGCCGGACTCGTGCTGTACTCGCTGACCCTGCTGGTCCGCAACATCCTCGCCGGGCTGCGCGCCGTCCCCGAGGAGACCCGGCAGGCGGCCCGCGGCATGGGCTACGGCCCCGCCCGGCTGCTGCTCACCGTCGAACTGCCGCTCGCGCTGCCCGCCGCGCTGGCCGGACTGCGTATCGCCACGGTCTCCGCAGTGTCGCTGGTCACGGTCGGCGCGATCGTCGGCTTCGGCGGTTTGGGCAACCTCATCTACGCGGGCATGAACACGTACTTCAAGGCGCAGGTGCTCACCGCCTCCGTGCTGTGCGTGGTGATCGCCGTCGCCGCCGACCTGCTCCTGCTGGGCGTGCAATGGCTGATCACCCCCTGGGTGAGGGCGAGGCGGGGCACATGAGGACCGACAGGACCAGGACCGGGACCGGAGCCGGGGCCGGCGCCGGGATCAGAGCCGGGGCCGGGGGCCGGGGAGGCGCCGGATGGGCACCCTGACCGCCGCCTGGCACTGGCTGGCCGACCCCGCCCACTGGTCCGGCGACGACGGCATCGCCCACCGGCTGCTCCAGCACCTCGCGCTCACCGTCGTCTGCCTCCTCGTCAGCTGCCTGATCGCGCTGCCCGTCGCTCTGCTCCTCGGCCACCTCGGCCGCGGCGGCGCGCTCGCGGTCAACATCTCCAACGTCGGCCGGGCCGTGCCCACCTTCGCCGTGCTGGTCCTGCTGCTGCTGACCCCGGTCGGCGGCTGGGGCGAGGGACCCACGGTCGTCGCCCTGGTGCTGTTCGCCGTGCCGCCGCTGCTCACCAACGCCTACGTCGGCATGCGCGAGGTGGACCGCGGCGTGGTCCGGGCCGCCCGGGGCATGGGCATGACCGGCCGGCAGACACTGCTGCGGGCCGAACTGCCCCTCGCCCTGCCCATGATCATGAACGGGGTGCGGATCGCCGCCGTCCAGCTCGTCGCGACCGCCACCATCGCCGCGCTCGCCGGCGGCGGCGGCCTCGGCCGGATCATCACCGCCGGGTTCAACCTCGCCAGCACCCCGCAGGTCGTCGCGGGCGCCCTGCTCGTCGCGGTGTTCGCGCTGGTCGTGGAGGGCGTCTTCGAGATCGCCGAACGGCTGGCACCGGCCCTGGCCAGGGGCGGCGGCCGGTGACCGCCCGCCGGGCCCTGGCGGCCGCCGCCCTACTGACCCTCACCGCCTGCGCCACCGGCCCCTCCCTGGAGAACCGCGGCCAGGTCACCGCACCGCCCGGCGACAGCCGGCACCTGACCATCGGCTCGGCCGGCTTCACCGAGAGCGACCTGCTCGCCCAGCTGTACGCCCTGCTCCTGGACCGGGCCGGCTACCGGACCTCGATCCTCACCGTCGCCAACCGGGAACTGTACGAACCGGCGCTGGAGTCCGGGCAGATCGACGTCGTCCCCGAGTACGCGGCCACCTTCGCCGACTGGCTGAACGCCAAGACCCACGGCGCCGACGCGAAACCGGTCGGCTCGCCCGACCTCGGCACCACGATGAAGGCCCTGCGCGCCCTCGCCGCGCCCCGCGGCCTCACCGTGCTCCCGCCGGGCCCGGCCGTCGACCAGAACGCCTTCGCGGTGAGCGCCTCCTACGCCCGCAGGCACCGGCTGAAGACCCTGAGCGACCTCGGCGCCTCCGGCCTGAAGGTACGGCTCGCGGCCGGCGACGAATGCGTGCAGCGGCCGTACTGCGAACCGGGGCTGAAGAAGGTGTACGGCATCGACATCACCGGGGTGGACCCCAAGGGCGTCGGCACCACGCCGGCGAAGCAGGCCGTGCGCGACGGCCGCGACCAGATGGTCCTGACCACCACCACGGACGCCACCCTCGACGCGTTCGGCCTGGTCGTCCTGGCCGACGACAAGCACCTCCAGAACGCCGACCACATCGTCCCGGTCGTCAACCGCGCCCGCGCCGGCGGCCCGCGCGCCACCGGGGCGCTGGACCGGCTCAACGACGTCCTCACCACCGCCGACCTCGCCGCGCTCAACAGGCAGGTCGACAGCTGGCGCAGGCTGCCCTCCGACGTGGCCCGGACCTACCTGAAGGACAAGGGACTGCTGAAATGACACCCGGGACGGCGGCGGCCCGGCGCCGGATCAGGCGTCGGCCACCGAGTCGAAACGCACCTGCCCGCGCGGCACCCCGAGCGCGTCCGCGTCCACCGACCGGCGCAGCGCCTCGTGCAGCTTGGCCGGGGTCAGCACCCCCAGGAACCGGGCGCCGTCCAGCACCGCCACCCAGCCCGCGTCGTGCTGGAGCATGACCCCGAACGCCTGCTTGAGCGAGGCGCCCACCGGCACCCACGCCTTCATCCGGTGCGCCCGCTCGCCCACCGAACCGCCCGCCGCCAGCGACTCCAGGCCCACCCAGCCGTGCAGGTCACCGGAGCCGTCCAGGACCACCGCCCAGCGGGCGCCCTGGGCGCGCAGCCGCCCGGCCGCCCGCCCGGCGCTCTCGTCGGGCCGGGCCAGCGGCGGCTGCTCCAGGTCGTCGGGCTCGATCGCGGTCACCGACAGCCGCTTCAGACCGCGGTCGGCGCCCACGAACGAGGCCACGTACGCCGTCGCCGGACTGCCCAGCACCGCACCGGGCGTGGCGAACTGCTCGACGCGCCCCTGCCCGTACACGGCGATCCGGTCGCCGAGCCGCACCGCCTCCTCGATGTCGTGGGTGACCAGCAGCACCGTCTTGCGCACGGCGGCCTGCATGCGCAGGAACTCGTCCTGCAACTGCTCGCGCACCACCGGGTCCACCGCGCCGAACGGCTCGTCCATCAGCAGCACCGGCGGGTCCGCGGCCAGCGCCCGCGCCACCCCGACCCGCTGCCGCTGCCCGCCCGAGAGCTGCTCCGGGTAGCGCGGCCCGTACGTCTTCGGGTCCAGGCCCACCAGATCGAGCAGCTCGGCGGCGCGCGCCCGCGCCTTCGCCCGCTTCCAGCCGAGCAGGGCCGGCACGGTCGCCGTGTTGTCCAGGACCGTGCGGTGCGGGAAGAGCCCGACCTGCTGGATGACGTACCCGATACGGCGGCGCAGCCGGACCGGGTCGACGCCGGCCACGTCCTCGCCGTCCACCAGGACCCGGCCCGAGGTCGGTTCGATCAGCCGGTTGACCATCATCATGGTGGTGGTCTTGCCGCAGCCGGACGGGCCCACGAGGGTGACGAGTTCGCCCTCGGCCACCTCGAAGCTGAGGTCGTCCACGGCCGTGGTCCCGTCCGGGTACCGCTTGGTGACCTGTTCGAACCGGATCATCCCCTCACGCTAGCGGCGCCGCCCGCTCCCCGCTCACCAGCACCACCTCCAGGGTGCGCGGCCCGTGCACCCCCTCCACCCGGTCCAGTTCGATGTCGCTGGTCGCGGACGGCCCGGAGATCCAGGTCAGCGGGCGGGCCGGGTCGAGGCGGGCAAGGGCCTGCGGCACCGAGGAGACCACCTGGTCCGGGACGCGCACCACGCAGACGTGGTGGTCGGGCACGAGCGTGATCCGGCGGCGGCCCTGGTCGGGGGAGGCGTCCAGGACGATCGTGCCGGTCTCGGCGATCGCGACCGCGCAGCCCGTGATCACGCTGTCCACCCGGTCCAGCTCCCCGGGAGTGCTCTGCGGGCGGTCCGCGACCACACCCACCTCCGTCCGCGCCAGCCAGTCCCCGTCCAGTCCCGGCGGGACCAGCACGCTCAGCGCGCCCCGCTCGTCCAGCAGCCGGGCGAGCAGCGCGGGCAGCTCCGCGGCGGCGCAGCGGTGCACGACCGCCCGGTAGTCCGCCAGGTTCCCGGCCAGCAGGTCCACCGTCTCCTCGGTGCCGCGCTCCCCGTGCCGGCGCAGATAGCCGCGGGGCACGGCCCGCTCGTACGGCATGTCGTCCCGCTCCACGTCCGCCAGCGCCCGGCGCACCCGGCCCAGGACGCGGTCCCGGCTGCTCACTGCACGCCCTCCTCGCCGCCGCGGGTGCGCTGCCACCAGTCGCGGAACGGTTCCGCGGGCACCTCGGGCAGGTCCCGGGAGCCGGTCCACGCCCGGCCGGGGCCCGGCAGGGTCCGCGGACGGAAGCGCCGGGTGCGCGCGGCGAGGCGCTGGCCGCCGCGCAGCAGCGCCGGGTGGGTGAAGGCCGCCCGGGCCGCCCGCATCGCCGCGCGTTCGGCTCCATGGCCCTTGGCGGGCCTGAGCACCACCTTGTTGCCGCCGCGGGTGGCCCCGCCGCCCTGGACGACCCGTTCGCGCAGGTGCACCAGCACCTCGGGGATGTCGATGGCGACCGGGCACACCTCGTAGCAGGCGCCGCACAGCGAGGACGCGTATGGCAGCGAGGCGTCGATCGCGCTGCCGGTGCCGCGCAGCTGCGGGCTGAGGATCGCGCCGATCGGGCCGGGGTAGACCGAGCCGTAGGCGTGTCCGCCGGCCCGCTCGTACACCGGGCACACGTTCAGGCAGGCCGAGCAGCGGATGCAGCGCAGGGCCTGGCGGCCGACCTCGTCGGCGAGCGTGTCGGTGCGGCCGTTGTCCAGCAGCACCAGATGGAAGGCGCGCGGGCCGTCGCCGTCGGTGGTGCCGGTCCAGGTGGACGTGTACGGGTTCATCCGCTCGGCGGTGGAGGAGCGGGGCAGGGTCTGCAAAAAGACCTCCAGGTCCCGCCAGGCCGGCACGACCTTCTCGATGCCGACGACCGAGATCAGCGTCTCGGGCAGGGTCAGGCACATCCGCCCGTTGCCCTCGGACTCCACGACCACCAGGGTGCCGGTCTCGGCCACCACGAAATTGGCGCCGGAGATGCCGACCCTGGCGCGCAGGAACTTCTCCCGCAGGTGCAGCCGGGCCGCCTCGGCGAGTTCGGCGGGCGTGTCGGTCAGGCCCTCGGGCGCCGGACGCCCCCACCGCCCCATCTCGGAGCGGAAGACGTCCCGGATCTCGCCGCGGTTGCGGTGGATGGCGGGCACCAGGATGTGCGAGGGCCGGTCGTGGCCCAACTGCACGATCAGCTCGGCCAGATCGGTCTCGTAGGCGCGGATGCCCTGGGCTTCCAGGTACTCGTTGAGCCCGATCTCCTGGGTGGCCATCGACTTGACCTTGACGACCTCGCTCTCCCCGGTGGCCTTGACGAGACCGGCCACGATCCGGTTGGCCTCCGCCGCGTCCACCGCCCAGTGCACGGTGCCGCCGGCCGCCGTGACCGCCTCCTCCACCTGGAGCAGATAGCGGTCCAGGTGGCGCAGCGTGTGGTCCTTGATCCGGCGGCCCGCCTCGCGCAGGGCGGCCCAGTCGGAGACCTCGGCCACCGCCGCGGCCCGCTTGGCCCGGATGGTGTGCGTGGCGTGGCGCAGATTGCCGCGCAGGGTGGCGTCGCGCACGGCCTCCCGCGCGGCCTCGGGGAACGGCGGGAAGACCGGGAACGCGGGCATCCCCACGAAGGTGGCGCTCATACGGCGGGTTCCTCCTCTGTGCTCGCCAGGATCTCCGCGAGGTGCACCGGCCGCATCCGCGTGCGCAGCCGGGCCATGGTGCCGCCCAGGTGCATCAGGCAGGAGTTGTCGGCCGCGCACAGCACCTGGGCACCGGTCGACTCGGCGTTCCGTACCTTGTCGGCGCCCATCGCCGCCGAGACATCGGGGTTCTTCACCGCGAAGGTGCCGCCGAAGCCGCAGCACTCCTCGGCGCCCGGCAGCTCGACCAGCTCAAGCCCCCGCACCGCCTCCAGGAGCCGCCGCGGCCGGTCCCCGAGGCCCAGCGAGCGCAGGCCGTGACAGGTCGGGTGGTAGGTCACCGTGTGCGGGTAGTACGCCCCCACGTCCGTCACACCGACCACGTCCACCAGGAACTCCGTCAGCTCGTACGTCTTCGGCACCACCGGCGCCAGGGTCCGGGCCAGCGCGTCCCCCCGGCCCTCGGCCCGCGCCCGCTCACCCATGCGCGGATACAGCTCCCGCACCATCGCCCCGCACGAACCCGACGGGGTGACGACGGCCTCGTACTCCCGGAAGACATCGGAGAACCGCCGGGCCAGCGGCTCGGCCTCGTGCCGGTACCCGGTGTTGTAGTGCGCCTGCCCGCAGCACGTCTGGGCCATCGGGAAGTCCACCTCGACGCCGAGCCTGGTCAGCAGTCTCACCACGGCGCGCCCGGTGCTCGGATAGAGCGTGTCGTTGACGCAGGTGAGGAACAGGGCGACACGCATCGCGGCTCCTTGGCACGGGTCACGGGACGGCCGGCGGACGGGTGAAGCCTAGTCAGGCCCGCGCCGCCGGGGCAGACGCGGGCCACGGCGTGGCGGCGTCCCCGGCGGCCGGGTCCGCTGACCGGGCGTTCAGTACCGTTCCCGGTCCCGGCGGCAGGGCGGTCACCGGCCATGTGCTGAACTGGGACGCGGCCCTGCCCCTCCGTCCCGGGAGAACCGTTGTCCGTCAGCTACCGCCAGCCCGGCGTCGTCCTCACCGACCGCTCCTTCACCGTGCCGCTCGACCACGACGACCCGGCGGGGGAGACGATCGAGCTGTACGCCCGCACGGTCGTGGCCGGTGACAAGGCGGACCGGGAACTGCCGTGGCTGCTGTACCTCCAGGGCGGCCCGGGCTTCGGGGCGAACCGTTTCATCGGACGGCAGGCGTGGCTCGGCCGGGCCCTGGAGGAGTACCGGGTGCTCCTGCTCGACCAGCGCGGCACCGGTCACTCCAGCCCCGCCAACCGCCAGACCCTCCCGCTGCGCGGCGGCCCCGCCCGGCAGGCCGACTACCTGACGCACTTCCGCGCCGACTCGATCGTCCGCGACTGCGAGGCCGTCCGCCCCGAGGTGACCGGCGGCGCCCCCTGGACCGTCCTCGGCCAGAGCTTCGGCGGCTTCTGCACCGTCAACTACCTCTCCACGCACCCCGAGGGCCTGTCCGCCGCGCTGATCACCGGCGGCCTGCCCGCCCTGGACGCGCACGCCGACGACGTGTACCGGGCGGCCTACCCGCGCATCGAGCGCAAGGCCGCCGCCCACTACGCCCGCTACCCGCAGGACGTGCGCCGCGCCCGCGAGATCGCCGAGCATCTGCTCACCCATGACGTCGTCCTGCCCGGCGGGTACCGGCTCACCGCCGAGGCGTTCCAGTCCCTCGGCATCCTCCTCGGCGGCGGCGACGGCAGCCACCGCCTGCACTTCCTCCTGGAGCACGCCTTCGTGCGCACCCCGGGCGGCCCGGAGCTGTCCGACGCCTTCCAGGAGGAGGTGCGCGGCCTGCTGTCGCACGCCGCCCACCCGCTGTACGCCCTCGTCCACGAGGCGATCTACGGCCAGGACGCCCGCCCCACGGCCTGGGCGGCCGAGCGGGTACGCGCCGAGTTCCCGCAGTTCGACGCGGCCAAGGCGCTCGCCGGGGACGGGCCGCTGCTGTTCACCGGCGAGACCGTGCACCCCTGGATGTTCGACTGCGACCCCGCGCTGCGCCCGCTGCGCGAGATTGCCGAACTGCTCGCCGCCCGCACCGGCTGGCAGCCCCTGTACGACCGTGACCGGTTGGCCGCCAACGAGGTGCCGGCCGCCGCGGCCGTCTACCACGACGACATGTACGTGGACACCGCGCACGCCCTCGCCACCGCCCGGTCGATCCGCGGCCTGCGCACCTGGGTCACCGACGAGTTCGAGCACGACGGCGTCCGGGCCGGCGGCCCCCGCGTCCTGGACCGGCTGCTCGCCCTCGCCCGCGACGAGGCGTGACGGCCGCCGTCCACAGGGCCCGGCGGCCGGGCGGCGCCGGACCCTGGGATGATCATCACGGACGGGACGGCGAGGGGGGCGGGGCGCGGTGGACGTGAGCACCGGGGGCAGGGGCGGCCAGGACGAACTGGCGCGGCGGTTCGAGACGCATCGCGGGCAGTCGCGGGCGGTGGCCTACCGCATGCTCGGCTCGCTCGCCGAGGCCGAGGACGCCGTCCAGGAGACCTGGCTGAAGCTGACCCGCGCGGACAGCGCCGCCATCGGCAACCTGGGCGCCTGGCTGACCACGGTGACCGGCCGGGTCTGCCTCGACCTGCTGCGCACCCGCACCGCGCGCCGCGAGGACCCCATGGACGACACGTTCGTGCCCGACCCCGTCGTGCGGCCCCTGACACGGACCGATCCCGAGCACGAGGCGCTGCACGCGGACGCGGTGGGGATCGCCCTGCTGGTCGTGCTGGAGACGCTGGAGCCGGACGAGCGGCTGGCGTTCGTGCTGCACGACCTGTTCGCGGTCCCCTTCGACGACATCGCGCCGATCGTGGAGCGCACCCCGGCCGCCACCCGGCAGCTCGCCAGCCGCGCCCGCCGCCGGGTGCGCGGCGGCACCCCGCCCACCGAGTGGCGGGTTCTACTGATCCCCGCAACACCCTGGACTTCAGGGGGTTGCGGGGATCGTGGATTTTGAGGTGCTGAAGGCGAGGTTCTTCGAGGCGCT